>CAIUTG010000063.1 GCA_903902035.1 uncultured Curvibacter sp.
ATGCCACCACCAAGATGAACCTGAAAGTGCCTTTGCACTACAGCGGCGAAGACGAGTCTTCCGCTGTGAAAACCGACAAGTGCCTGATCAACCACATCGTGACCGAACTCGAAGTGCGTTGCCTGCCTGCCGACCTGCCCGAATTCATCGCGGTCGATTTGAGCCAGCTGAAAAAAGGCGTGTCCTTGCACCTCAACGACATCACCTTGCCCAAGGGCGTGGTCGCCATCACCCATGGCAAGACCAACCCCGTCTTGGTGTCGGTGGTCAATCCTGTGGAAGAAGAAGCTGCGCCTGCTGAAGCCGCTCCTGCCGCACCGGCCAAAAAAGGCAAAAAATAAGCACCGTTTGACCCTCGGGTCGATGGCTTTAAAAGCCCACTTCGGTGGGCTTTTTTACGCCCCCAATGGCGTCTGCGCCACGGCTTCTCCGGGATAATCCCGACATGATCAAACTTTTTGTGGGTCTGGGCAACCCAGGATTCGAGTACCAAGGCACCCGGCACAACGCCGGGTTCTGGTGGATTGATGCCTTGGCTGAGCAACTCAAAGTCACCTTGCAGCCCGATGCCAAACTCCAGGCCTTGGTCGCACGCACCCAAATCCAGGGCGAAACCGTGTGGCTGCTGGAGCCGCAAACCTTCATGAATCTTTCGGGCAAATCGGTGGCCGGTTTGGCGAAATTTTTCAAGATTCCACCCGAACAGATTTTGGTGGTGCATGACGAACTGGACGTGGCCCCAGGCGAGGCCAAATTAAAAAAGGGCGGCAGCCACGCCGGCCACAATGGCCTGCGCGACATTCACGCCCAAATGGGCAGCGACCAGTATTGGCGCTTGCGCCTGGGCATTGGTCACCCTGGCGACAAAGCCGAGGTGGTGAATTGGGTCCTCAAAAAACCCAGCCCGGACCAGCGCGATGCCATTCACGACTGCATCGGCCGCAGCTTGCAAGCCGTGCCCGATTTGCTGGCAGGCCAGATGGACAAGGCCACCCGGTTGATTCACACCCACAAAAAACCCAACAAACCCCCGGCAAGCCCTCTATTGCAAAGCCCCCCCTCGTCCTAGAATGGTTCCATAGACAAGAACGAGGAGACCTGCACCGTGGCTGATAAAAAAATTTGGTTCCAGCACTACCCCCCCGGCGTGCCCCATGAAGTCAATCCAGAGCAGTACCCGTCCTTACCGGCCTTCTTTGACGAGTGTTTTGCCCGCCATGCCCGCCACCCTTTCAGCGTGTGCATGGAACAGTGGATGAGCTTTGCCGAGGTCGATGCACGCTCCAAGGCCTTGGCCGCCTGGCTGCAATCGCTGGGCCTGGCGCCGGGCGAGCGGGTCGCCATCATGCTGCCCAACGTGCCCCAATTCACCATCAGCATGACGGGGGTTTTGCGCGGTGGTTTCACCTGCGTCAACGTCAACCCCCTCTACACCCCGCGCGAGCTGGAGCATCAGCTCAATGACTCGGGGGCGACGGTCATTGTGATCCTGGAAAACTTCTGCGCCACCTTGGCGCAGGTGGTGCATAAAACCGCCATTCAGCACATTGTGGTGACGCAAATGGGGGACGAATTGGGCGCCCTGTTTGGCCGCTGGATCAACTTTGCCGTCAAACACCTGGCGAAGATGGTGCCCAAGTACGCTTGGCAAAACGAGTTTCCACCGCACCGCCCCCTGACCCTGCACCGCTGGAAAGCTGCGCTCGGCTTTGGCCGCACACTCAAAGTCAAACCGCACGGCACCCACCTCGATTCCATCGCTTTCTTGCAATACACCGGCGGCACCACGGGGCTCTCCAAGGGTGCCATGCTCAGTCAGCGCAACATCATCGCGGCCACCCTGCAAGCCGAGGCCTGGTTCAGCCCGGCCCTGACCCGCATCGGGGATCCCAGCAACATCAACAGTGTGGCGGCCCTGCCGCTGTATCACATCTTCGCACTGACCCTGTGTTTGCTGGCCATCCGCCAAGGCTCGCACATGACCCTGGTGCCCAACCCACGGGACATCGGCCAATTCATCAAAGTGCTGAAAAAAAGGCCTTTCCATTTGCTGCCCGCGGTGAACACCTTGTTCAATGCCTTGATGGCCCACCCCGAGTTCAAAACCATCGACTTTTCCCAATTGTGTGTCTCGCAAGCCGGGGGCATGGCGGCAGCCGAAGGCACGGCCAAGCAATGGCAAGCACTCACCGGCTCCACCATGATCGAAGGTTGGGGCATGAGCGAAACCTGCGCCATTGGCACCAACAACCCGGTCAACAACACCGTCTTCACAGGCTCTATTGGCGTGCCCCTGCCAAGCATCGACATCGCGATTAAAAACGACGCGGGCGATGAGGTAGCGATCGGCCAAACGGGCGAGGTCTGCATTCGCGGCCCCAATGTGATGGTGGGCTACTACCAGCAACCCGAAGAAAATCAAAAGTCATTCACCGCCGATGGTTACCTTCGCACCGGCGACATCGGGGTCATGGACGAGCAAGGCATGACCCGTTTGATTGACCGCAAAAAAGACATGATTCTGGTCAGCGGCTTCAATGTCTTTCCCAACGAACTGGAGCAGGTCGTCTCGATGTGCCCCGGCGTTTTGGAATGCGCCGCGATTGGCGTGCCAGACGCATCCCAAGGCGAGTCGATCAAACTCTTTGTGGTCCCCAAAGACCCGCAACTGACGGTGGCACAGGTGCAGCAATACTGTCGCGAAAATTTGACCGGTTACAAACAACCCAAGCACATTGTTTTTCGGGACCAGTTGCCCAAAACCAATGTGGGCAAAATCTTGCGACGTGAGTTGCGCGATGACCCTGCCCCCTAATACCCAGGTCTTTGAACGCGGCTGGTTGTCGGCCAATGGCATTTTGTTCACCGACGCCCCCCGCAGCCAGGGTGGGGCCGGGCCTGCATTGGTGGACACAGGCTATGCCAGCCACAGCGCGCAAACCCTGGCCCTGGTGGGCCAAGCGCTGGGTCACCGAACCGATCTGGAGCGGGTTTTCAACACCCATCTCCACAGCGACCATTGCGGCGGCAATGCCGCGCTGCAGGCCCGCTATCCCCAACTGGTCACCGCCATCCCGCCCGGCGAAGCCGAAACGATCCAGCACTGGGCTTGCGACCAACTGAGTTACGCACCCACCGGCCAGGAATGCCCGCGTTTTTCTTTCCAGCAACTGCTGCAAGCCAACACCGAGCTGACGCTGGGCGCGCAGCGCTGGGAAGTGCATGCCGCGCCCGGTCATGACCCGCATGCTGTGCTGCTGTTTCAACCGGATCACGCCTGCTTGATTGCCGGTGACGCCCTTTGGGAAAACGGATTTGGCGTGGTGTTCCCCGAGTTGGATGGCGCCAACGCTTTTGACTGCGTGGCCAGCACCCTGGACCTGATTGAAGAATTGGCCCCGCGCACCGTGATTCCGGGCCATGGCCGCGTCTTTCAAGAGGTGCCAATGGCCTTGCAGCGCGCCCGCCAGCGCCTGACTCAGTTTGTGCGCAACCCTCGCCAACACCGCCACTACGCGGCCAAGGTCTTGCTCAAATTCAAGCTGTTGGAATGGCAAAAAATTTCAGAAACCGCGTTGTTGCAGTGGGTCGCCCAAACCCCCTATTGCCGCACGCTGCACCAACAACTCGGCCCAGAACAAAGCCTGCAAGACTGGGGCCTTGGTGTGCTCGAGGATTTGGTTCGCAGTGGTGCCGCGCAGCGCCAAACCCAAGATGAGCAGCGGTGGCTGCTCAATGTCTAAAAACCACCGCCGCCCTGCCCTGGGCTCCCGGTTCAGGGCAAGTCTTTCACCGGATCGGCGTCGCCGTCATCACGCGGGCCAATCGTGCCCAAACGGGCCTTCAGCGACTGGGGTTGCCCTTTGAGAATGGCCGCATACACGGTGGTGTTGGCCAGCACTTTTTTCACGTAATCGCGGGTCTCGTTGAAGGGCACGTTCTCAGCCCAGATCGCGCCCTCCAAGGCGGTGCCGTGGCGCCACGATTTGGCACGACTGGGGCCCGCGTTGTAGGCGGCGGCGGCCAAGGGCATGAGGCCTTGGAAATCGTCCAACGCGAACTTCAGATAGGCCGTGCCAATCGCGATGTTGGTCTCCCGGTCATTCAGCTGGGCGGGATTAAAGCCCGACCAGCCCAATTTCTTGGCCGTCCATTTGGCCGTCGCTGGCATCACTTGCATCCAGCCAGACGCGCCCACGCTCGAACGGGCATCCACCACAAAACGGCTTTCCTGGCGAATCAAACCATACACATAAGCGGGGTCCAGGCCCACCTCTTGCGCCCGCTTTTGCACCACCTCCCGCAGGGGCATGGGGTAGCGCTGTTCAAAGTCAAAGCTGGCCTTGGTGCGGTCACTGGTGTTGATGCAGCGGTCCCAAATCTGCCTGGAGCAGGCCAGATCGGCCGCCGCCAACAACTCCCGGTCCCCCATGCCTCCGGGGCTGTGCAGGTTGGTGACATAATTCCACTCCCGCACGCCTTCAGACCGCAAGCCCAAATCAATGGCGGCCAGGGCTCGCATCAAGCCAGGGTTGTTGCGGGCGGCTTCTTTCTCTGTCGAAGTTGGCGGCTCGGGCTTGGCCGGGGGGCTGATTTTCAAGCCCAATTCTTCCGAGGCCAGTTGTTCATAAAAACCCCGTGGACTTGCCAGTCCCCGCAGGGCCACCCGGGCCTGCTCCCGTTCCGCTTCGGTTTTGGCCAGCGCCAACTGCGCCCGCGCCCGCCAATAAACCCAGGCCGGGTCGCGCTGGCTGGCAGGGCTCAAAGCGTTGATGGCGTCCAGCACCGCCTCCCAATCGCCAGCGCGCAAGGCCGCACGCACACGCCAAGTCAACATGTCCTCCGGCCAAGGACTGCTCGCCAGACCCGCATGAAAACCGGTGGCCCGACCGTAATAAGTCAGGGCCGAACCACTGTGCAAACGGATCGCATCCAGCTTGCCAAACTGACCCCAAAGCCAATCCAGCTGCTCCTGATCCAGGTGGCTGCTCCAGGACTTTTCCAGCAAAGCCGCCGCGGTGTCAACATCGCTTTGCCCCAATCGAATCAGGGCCAGCACGGCCATGTTCGGGCTCAGCGCCTGGGGCCGCGTCTGGGCTTGATTTTTTGACTTGCTTTTGCTTTGGGCCTTGTGCACCGGCCTGGCAGCCACCGAGCCTGGATTCAACAAGCGCTCGGGCTGCTCAAACACCTCATTCAATTGGTTGAGCTCTGCCGCCGAGGCCACCATGTCCAGAGCCAATTTGGCGGTTTTTATTTTGCCAGCCTCTGTCGCCAAGCGGGCTTTGCGCCACACATCGACCGGTTTGATGAGTTTTGCAGACAGCCAGCTTTGCACCACGAAAGAACAGCTCTCATCGGGCTCGCGCAGGGTGTACCAACTCTTGAGCACTTCTTGCACCACCTCGTTGTTGGGCTGTGCCAGGCTGTTTTGCGGATTGCGCAGATTGAGGAAGCCCACATAGCGTTCGTAACAACGCACCTCCTTGTCATCCCCCATGCGGTATTGGGCCAGGTGCTGGGCAACCCCGCCCCAGTCACGCCGCTGACCCAACAAGAGCAGCCAATCGTTGCGCAAACGGTCTTCCTGGTAAGTGCCGGCGTAGCGGGCCAAAAACGCCTCCACCTCGCCAGGGCTGGCCTCCTCCAAACGGGCCCGCAACTCCCAATAAGCCGCCCAAGGCTCCAGCACATGGCCCCGCGCCTGGGGCAATAATTCGGTCAAACGACGACGATCGCCTTTTTGAAAGGCACGCCCCATGTCCAGCAGCACCGCATCGTTGGTGTTGGGCGGAGAAATCGCTTGGGCATGGACCGATGTCAACGGTGTCAAAGGCATGAACAGCAACAAGGCCATCCATGTCACAATCTTTTGAAAACTTAGCATGATGGGATTATGGACAAAATAGCCCTGAGAAAATCGCTGATCGAGGCTCGCCTGAACCTGCCCGATCGTTTGCAACGCGCCGAAGCCCTCCAAAGGGTGATGCGCATTTGGCTCGTGGGCCGCACGGACACGGTGATTGGCGCCTATTGGCCGATCAAGGGCGAGTTTGATCCCTTACCGGCGCTGCATCGTTGGAAAGAAGACGGCGAGCTACAAAACGAGTCGGTGCGACGACGCATTGGCCTGCCGGTCATGGACAAAGAGAAGAAAACCCTGACCTTCCACGTCTGGTACCCCGGTTGTCCCATGGAAGAAGATGGCTTTGGCATTCCCAAACCCAAGGACACCGAGGTGGTGGTGCCGACTTTGCTGTTTGTACCTTGCGTGGGCTATGGCCCGGGCGGCTACCGGCTGGGCTACGGGGGAGGGTTTTATGACCGCACCTTGGCCGAACTCCAACCCAAGCCCGTGACCGTGGGGCTGGGCTTTGGCCAAGGCTTCATCGACGACTTTGAGCCCGAACCCCATGACCAGGCGCTGGATGCCATCTTGAACGACCACGGCGTGGTCTGGCCCATTTAAACCCATGCAGGTTTATCTGGTGGGTGGCGCGGTGCGCGACGGGTTGCTGGGACTCAAGGTGCAAGACCGCGACTGGGTGGTCGTGGGCAGCACCCCCGAAGCCATGGTGGCGCAAGGCTTCACACCGGTGGGCAAAGATTTTCCGGTTTTCCTGCACCCCGAAACCCACGAAGAATATGCCCTGGCCCGCACCGAGCGCAAAAATGGCCGAGGCTACAAGGGCTTTAGCGTGCAAGCTTCGCCCGAAGTGACGCTGGAAGAAGACCTGGCCCGGCGTGACCTCACCATCAACGCCATGGCCCGGCCCTTGCTGGGCACAGGAAGCCATGCCCGCTTGGGCGAAGTGATCGACCCCTTCCATGGCCAGACCGATCTGAACAACCATTGTTTTAGACACGTCACCGACGCCTTTCGCGAAGACCCCTTGCGGATCTTGCGGGTGGCACGTTTTGCCGCCCGCTTTCCCGAGTTTCGGGTGGCCGACGCCACCTTGGCCCTGATGCGCGAGATGGTGGCGGCCAACGAACTGGCCGATTTGGTGCCAGAGCGGGTGTGGCAAGAAATGTCGCGGGGCCTGATGGCCCAACGGCCCAGCCGTTGGCTCGCGGTGCTGGCGCAAGTGGGTGCTTTGCCACGGCTCTTGCCCCAAACCCAGCTCACACCCTCGCTGACCGAGCGGCTGGACCGCATGGCACAAAGCCAGGCCACGCCTGCGCTGCCCCTGGAGGTTCGCTATGCGGCAGCCCAATTCGGTGAAAGCCAGGCTTGGCATGTGCCCAAAGCCTGCTTGGAACTGGCCGCACTGCTCAAAAACGAATCCGCCGCCCTGATCGGTTTGGCCCAAGCTGCCCTGAATAAAGGGCTCGATGCCGAAAACTGGATGGCGCTTTTAGAACGCTGTGATGCCCTCAGAAAGCCACAACGTTTTGAACAACTGTTGCTGGCCAACGATCAGTTTGTGCAGCAAGACACTCCCCCCAGTCCGATCCACGCCATCTGGCACCGGGCCTTGGCTTCGGTCTTGGCACTGGAGACAGCGCCGCTGGCAGAAGCGGCAAAGAAAAAGGGCCTGTCAGGCCCTGAATTGGGGCAACTGATTCGGCAAAACCGCATCAGCGCCCTGGCCCGGCTTGATCAGTGCCAGTGGCGACCGCCGCCCCAGTAACGGCCAAAACCGACCGACACGCCCACGGGGAAATAAGGGTAGTAGCCGGGGTAATAACCAGGGTAGGCGTAATAAGCCGGTGCCACCACCGTCACCGGAGCCTGAGCCACCACCGCCTGGGCGGGGGCTTGAACCGGACCCAGTTGCAAGCGAATGGTCTGACCGGGGTCGACCGGCATTTGCACGCTGTACTGCTTGTCGGCGTATTCATACACCACGTTGTACAGGGTTTGATTTTGGTAAGCCGTTTGCAAAGCACATTGCTGTGCATTGACGACCTGGGTATTGCCCGAAGCTTCAACGGAATTGCCCACCATGGCACCGCCCACCACCCCAGCCGCCGTGGCCAAAGCCTTGCCCGCACCACCGCCCAAGGCATTGCCAATCGCGCCACCAGCAATCGCGCCCAACAAGGCGCCGCCACCGGAAGTGGGCTGCTGTACGGCCACCGGCGTGGTGCCACAAACCTGGGTTTGAACCGGCACTTGCACCGAAACAGGGGTCGATGAAATCACTTTGCCCACCACCTCCTGGGTCTGCGCTTCAGCGCTGCCAGAGCCAATGGCCAAGCCCAACAGCGACATCAAAGTCACTAAGGAAGCTGCTTTTCTTTGCATGATTTTCACTCCTGAACACAATTGAATCATTTCGACAAGTTGTATTTTCCTACTTGGCGGTGGTGTCGCCAAGCGGGCTTGGGTTAACGGGAGGTAAATTTTTCTCATCCCAAGGGCCTGCGGCGTTCTTCAACAAAATCCCGATCGCCACCAATTGGCGGTTGCGCACCGCAATCCAGGTGTTTTCTGCCGTCAAGGCGGTGTTCTGAGCGGTGATGACGTTCAGGTAACTCAAGGTCCCCGCTTTGTATTGATCCAGGGTGTCTTTCAGCGTCAAGCGGGCCGCCTGCAAAGCCAAGAACTGGACCTTTTCTTCTTTTTCAAGTTGTCTGGCCGCCACCAGGTTGTCTTCCACCTCTTGAAAAGCCGTCAACACCGTCTGGCGGTATTGACTCAAGGCTTGGTCCACATTGCCCATGGCCTCTTCTGTCACCGCGTCATACAACTTGGGGTTGTAACCACTGAAACTGATGGCGGGACCCACCGACCAGAATTCGTGTGACGTGTTCAACAATTTAGGCAACAAACCCCCACGAAAGCCGCCCGAACCATTCAGGCTGATGTCCGGGTACAAGGCCGCTTTGGCCACGCCCACGGCGGCGTTGGCAGCGGCCACCGTGCGTTCGGCCGAAGCAATGTCGGGCCGACGCTGCAACAAAGTAGACGGAATCAAGACGGGCAGGGGCGGCGCCGCAGGCAGTTGTCCCGTGGCCTCCAAATTCAGCTCGCCCGGCTGTTTGCCCATCAGCACCGCGATGGCGTGCGCGTCTTGTGCGCGCAAAATTTCCTGGTCCAGCAACTGGGCTTGGCTGGTGCACAGCTGGGTTTCAGCTGCCGCCACGTCCGAGGTGGCAGCCACCCCACTTTGGTAGCGTTTTTGAGTCAAGGCCAGAAATTTTTCATTTGCCGCCACGGTTTGACGCAAAGTCGCGGCAGACGCTTCTGCCGTGCGCATCGCAAAATAAGTTTGTGCCAGACTGATCTGTTCGCTCAAGCGCACTGCTGCCAAGGTTTCGGCAGTGGCCTGCATGGCGGCCTCGTTTTCATGCACGGTGCTGGCCAAGCGGCCCCACAAATCCAGATCCCAACTGAAACTGCCCGACAACGTGAAGGTGTTGATCAAATTCGAGTTGACCTGATTCACCCCGTTCACACTGGTGCTGATGGCATTGCGTGATTTGGTGGCACTGGTGGCCGTGCCAAAGGTGGGGTAGAGCGAAGCCACACTGGCGTTGAGCGTGCCTTTGGCCGCACGCAGTTGAGCCAGGTTGGTCAAAATGGTTTGGTTGCTGACACTGACCTGCTTTTCCAAATCCGACAACACAGGGTCCTGAAACACCGTCCACCAAGCATCCGGCACTTCGGCGATTTGAGGTCGCGCTTCTTGCCAGACATCTTCGCTAAAACTGGCCTCGGTTTTTACCTCCGGCTTCTGATAGGGCGGCTCCATCGAGCAACCCAACAAAACCAGCACCGGCAGAGCCAAACAAAAAACTAATTTCATGGTGCAACACCTTTCCGGGACCGCGAACGCAGGCGGTCCATGCACACGTACACCACGGGCGTGGTGTACAAAGTCAACAACTGGCTAAAAATCAAGCCCCCCACGATTGAAATGCCCAAAGGCTGGCGCAATTCGAAACCATCACCACTGCCCAAGGCCAAGGGAATGGCCCCAAAAATGGCGGCCACGGTGGTCATCAAAATCGGTCGAACGCGCAATTTGCAGGCTCGGTAAATCGCCTGGGCGGCCGACACCTCGTGGCCTCGGGCTGCGGCCTCGCGTTGGTAGGAAATGGCAAAGTCGATCATCATGATGGCGTTTTTCTTGACGATGCCAATCAGCAAAATCACCCCAATCAAAGCGATCAAGGAAAACTCGGTGTCGGTCGCCATGAGCGCCAGCAAGGCCCCCACGCCCGCCGAAGGCAAGGTCGACAAAATGGTGATGGGGTGGATCAGGCTCTCATACAAAATGCCCAACACCAGGTAGATGGTCAGCAATGCCGTCAAAATCAAGAATGGCTGGCTGGACAGCGACTTCTGGAAAGCCGCCGCCGTGCCCTGAAAACTGCCCCGCACCGTGGTCGGCACGCCCAAATCATTCATGAGCTTGGAGATGGCTTGCGTGGCATCCGACAGCGATACCCCGATCGGCAAATTGAAGCTGATGGTGGCGGCGGGAGCCCCGCTTTGATGGGCCACCGCCAAAGCCGTGTTGGTGAGCTCCATTCTGGCAAAAGAGGCCAAAGGAATTTGCGTGTTCGAGGTGGTGGGCTGCGCGGTCGAGGCGGCATAAGACGCCTTGGCCCCGGCCGCCACCACCGCCGAGGTGGACGGTGTGAACATCAGTTGCTTCAAGGACTCGGGGGATTTTTGATACTCGGGCGCCAACTCCATGACCACCCAATACTGGTTCAAGGGGTTGTAAATCACGGCGGCCTGGGTCTGACCAAACGCATCGTTCAAGATGGTGTCGATGGTGCTCATGTTCAAACCCAGGCGAGTGGCCGTGTCACGGTCCACCACCAGCGAGTTTTGCAGCCCCTTGTTTTGCTGATCGGTGTTGACATCGGCCAGCAGGGGCGACTGCATCATCTGGCGCCGCACCTGAGGCTCCCAAATGCGCAGATCTTCCAAGCTGTCGGACATCAGTGTGAACTGGTACTGCGCATTCGACTGGCGTCCCCCAATTCGAATGTCCTGCACCGGCACCATGTACAAGTTGGCCCCCGGGATTTTGCTGAGCTTGCCACGCAAGCGGGCCACGATTTCATCGGCACTCGCCTTGCGTTCACTCAAGGGCTTGAGCGAGATGAACATATTGGCCGTGTTTTTCTGCCCCCCCCCCGTGAAGCCGCCCACCTTGTCAACCGCCGGATCCGTGCGCACGATGCTCATGAACAGGTCCAGGCGTTTTTGCATGGACGCAAACGAGGTGGCCTGATCGGCCTGAATGCTGCCAACGATTCGGCCCGTGTCTTGTTGAGGGAAAAAGCCTTTGGGGACCACACCGAACAAATACACATTCAAGGCCACCACCGAAAGCAAAACGGCCAAGGTCACGGGTTGCCAACGCAAGGCCACGGCCAAAGTCCGCCGGTACAGGCGTTCACTGGTCCGGCGAAAACGGGTTTCCATCACACGCCAGCGGCTGGGGTTGACTTCTTTTTTCTCAGGGCGCAACAAGACCGCACACATCATGGGCGTGGTGGTCAAGGAAATCACCATCGACACCAGAATGGCCACCGACAGCACCACCGCAAATTCCCGGAACAAACGCCCCACCACTCCGCCCATCAACAAGACCGGGATGAACACCGCAATCAAGGACAGGCTGATGGAGATCACGGTGAAGCCAATTTCGCGGCTGCCCTTGAGCGCGGCCTCCCTCGGGGTCATGCCATGCTCGATGTGACGCGAAATGTTTTCCAGCACCACGATCGCGTCATCCACCACAAAGCCTGTGGCCACGGTCAAGGCCATCAAAGACAGATTGTCCAGGCTGTAGCCAAGCAGGTACATCACCCCAAAGGTGCCCGCCAAAGAGGCGGGAATCGCCACACTCGGAATCAATGCCGAGCGAACATGGCGCAAAAACACAAACACCACCATGATGACCAAGCCAATCGAGATCATCAACGAGCGCTCGACCTCATGCAAAGAACTGCGAATGGTCGGGGTGCGGTCCAACAACACATCCAGATCAATGGCCGCCGGAATCGAGGCCTGCAAATGAGGCAACAGGCTTCGCACCTGGTCCACCGTGCTGATGATGTTGGCCCCGGGCTGCTTGAACACGATCAACAAAATCGCCGGCTTGCCTTGCGCTGCGCCGTAGTTGTAGACATCCTGCACCGAGTCGGTCACCTGTGCGATGTCGCGCAAACGAATGACATTGCCATTGTTCATGCGCAGAATCAAAGGCGCATACTCGGCGGCGGTGTGGGCCTGGTCGTTGTCGCCCACCTGCCAACTGTGCTGCTCATTGGCGATCACCCCTTTGGGCCGGTTGGTGTTGGTCGCACTCAAGGCCAAACGCACCGTGTCCAACGCAATGCCCGTCGCCGCCAGGCGGTTGGGGTCCACCTCGACCCGCACGGCGGGCAAGGCCCCTCCCCCCACAATCACCTGGCCCACGCCCTCCACCTGGGCCAGGCGCTGCGCCAACACCGTGGAGGCGGCGTCGTACATCTGGCCCCGCGTCAGCACATCCGAGGTCATCGACAAGACCATGATGGGCGCATCCGCCGGGTTCACCTTGCGGTAAGTCGGGTTGGTCGGCAAGCTGGTGGGCAGCAAAGCCCGGGCGGCATTGATGGCGGCCTGCACATCGCGGGCGGCCCCGTTGATGTCGCGGTCCAATTCAAATTGCAAAGTGACCGAGGTCTTGCCCAGCGAGGAATTGGAGGTGATTTCAGACACCCCAGCAATATTGCCCAGCACACGTTCCAGCGGGGTGGCCACCGTGGTCGCCATGGTCTCGGGGCTGGCCCCCGGCAGGGAGGCCGATACGGAAATGGTGGGGAAGTCAACCTGGGGCAAAGGCGCCACAGGCAGCAACCGAAACGCAATCAGGCCCGCCAGCAAAATACCCAAAGTCACCAAGCTGGTGGCGATGGGTCGACGAATGAAAGGCGAAGAAAAATTCACGGCTGATTGGCTTTGGGCTCGCGCCGTTGCCGCCATTTTTTGGCCATGGACTCAAAGGCCAGATAAATCACAGGGGTGGTGAACAGGGTCAGCATTTGGCTCACAATCAGCCCCCCCACCATGGTGACCCCCAGCGGATGGCGCAGCTCGCTGCCCACACCCGTGCCCAGCATCAAGGGCAAAGCGCCCAACAAGGCGGCCATGGTGGTCATCAAAATGGGTCTGAAGCGCAACAGGCCCGCTTGGTAAATGGCTTCACGGGGTGACAAGCCCTGCTCACGCTCGGCGTCCAGCGCAAAGTCAATCATCATGATGGCGTTTTTCTTGACGATCCCGATCAAGAGCACGATGCCGATGATGGCAATGATGTCCAAATCAAAATGGGTGGCTTTCAAGGCCAACAAAGCGCCCAAACCCGCTGAAGGCAGGGTGGACAAGATTGTGAGCGGGTGAATATAACTTTCGTACAAGACGCCCAGCACGATGTACATGGTGATGACCGCCGCCAGGATCAGCAACAGCGTATTGCCCAAAGAAGCCTGAAATGCCCGTGCCGCGCCTTGGAAGCCGGTTTCCACACTGAGCGGCATGTCCATCGCCGCCTCTTCGGCATGGATCGCCTCCACCGCCTCGCCCAAAGACACATCCTTGGCCGCATTGAAAGAAATGGTCACCGCCGGGAACTGCCCCAAATGGTTCACCGCCAAGGACACGGGTCGTTCCGAAATTTTGGCCAGGCTGGACAAAGCCACTTGCTCGCCCGCCATGTTGGGCACATACAGTTTGGCCAAGTCCTGGGGCTTGCTTTGATAGCCCGGGCTCACCTCCAACACCACCCGGTATTGATTGGACTGGGTAAAGATGGTGGAGATCAGCCGCTGCCCAAAGGCGTCGTACAAAGCCGCGTCAATGGCCGCCACCGTCACGCCCAAACGACCTGCGGTGTCGCGGTCAATGTCGATCCAGGCCTGCCGACCGTTGTCCATCAAATCGCTGGCCACGCTGCTGAGCTCGGGGCGCTTGCGCAGGCGCTCCAGCAGTTGGTGGGTGGTGTCGGCCAACTGGTCAGAGTTGGGCGAAGACATCATGAACTGGTATTGCGTGCGGGAGATGTGGTCTTCAATCGTCAGGTCTTGCACTGGCTGCATGTAGAGCTGGATGCCGGGCACCGCCTTCAAGTTGGCCTCCAAACGACGAATCACGCCACTGGCATCGGTGTCGCGTTGGTCGCGGGGCTTCAGGTTGATCAGCATGCGCCCGGCATTCAGGGTGGCATTGGTGCCATCAATGCCGATGAAAGAGGACAAAGAGGCCACCGCCGGGTCTTTCAACACCTGCTCGGCCAGGGCCTGCTGACGCTCGGACATGGCCTGGAAGGAGGTGTCTTGCGAGGCCTCGGTGATGCCTTGAATCACCCCCGTGTCCTGCACCGGGAAAAAGCCCTTGGGCACCACCACATACAGCACCGTCGTCAACACCAGGGTGCCCACAAACACCAACATCACCAGGCGACGGTGGTCCAGCACCCAGGTCAACGCCCGGCCATAAAGCGCGATGGTGTTTTCAAAGAAACGGCCCGTGGACTGGTACACGCGGCTGTGGCTTTCCTCGGGCGTGTGCTTGAGCAATTTGGCGCACAACATGGGCGTCAGGGTCAATGACACCACCGCCGAAATCAAAATTGACACCGCCAAGGTGATGGCAAACTCATGGAACAAACGGCCCACCACATCGCTCATGAAGAGCAAGGGAATCAGCACCGCGATCAAGGAGATGGTCAGCGAAATGATGGTGAAACCAATCTGCTTGCTGCCCTTCAACGCGGCTTCCAGCGGGGCCATGCCCTCCTCCACATAGCGGGAGATGTTTTCAATCATCACGATGGCATCGTCCACCACAAAGCCGGTGGAAATGGTCAGGGCCATCAAGGTCAGGTTGTTGATGGAAAACCCCGCCAGGTACATCACGCCAAACGTGCCCACCAAAGACAAAGGCACGGCCACGGCCGGAATGAAGGTGGCGGGCAGGCTGCGCAAGAACACAAAAATCACCATCACCACCAACGCAATGGAGAGCATCAACTCGAACTCCACATCGTCCACCGAAGCGCGGATGGTGACGGTGCGGTCGGTCAAGACCTGCACATCCAAGGACGCCGGTAAATTGGCTTGCAACTTGGGCAACAAGTCCTTGATGTGGTCCACGGTCTGAATCACGTTGGCGCCCGGTTGGCGCTGCACATTCACGATCACCGCAGGTTGCAAATCGGCCCACGCCGCCAAGCGGCTGTTTTCTGCCTCGTCCACGGTTTGCGCCACATCGCGCAAATAAATGGGGCTGCCATTTTTGTAGGCGATGATGATTTTTTGATAATCGCTGGCTGAAAACAACTGGTCATTGGCGTCGATGGTGGAGGCCCGGTCCGGTCCATCAAAGCTGCCCTTGGCCTGGTTCACATTGGCCGCCGTGATGGCCGTGCGCACGTCTTCCATGGCCATGCCCAAGGCAGCCAGGCGCTCTGGGTTGGCCTGAATGCGCACCGCTGGCCGGCGCCCACCCGCAATCGCCACCATGCCCACACCGGGCACTTGCGAGAGCTTTTGCGCCAGCCGGGTTTCAACCAAGTCGTGCACACGAATCACGGGCAAGGTTTTGGAGGTGATCGTCAAAGTCAAAATCGGGGCGTCTGCCGGGTTCACCTTGTTGTAAATCGGCGGCATGGGCAGGTCTGAGGGCAACAGGTTCGATGCCGCATTGATGGCCGCCTGCACCTCTTGTTCGCCCACATCCAGAGACACATCCAAAGAAAATCGCAGCGTAATGACCGAAGCCCCGCCCGAACTGGTCGACGACATTTGCGCCAACCCCGGCATCTGACCAAACTGCACCTCCAGCGGCGCCGTGACCGAAGACGTCATCACATCCGGACTGGCGCCGGGGTACAGCGTGGTGACTTCAATCGTCGGGTAATCCACCTCGGGCAAAGCCGAAAGCGCCAACAAGCGGTAAGCCAACAAGCCCGAGAGCAGAATGGCCACCATCAACAAAGAGGTGGCCACCGGCCGCAAAATGAAGAGGCGAGAGACGTTCATCGTGTTTTGCCACGCGCCGGGCTCTCAATCACTTCCACTTTTGCCCCTTCGCGCAGGCGGTCGGCACCGTCCGTGACCAGGCGGTCTCCCGGCTGCACATCCCCCTCAATGCTGACCCAATCGCCATCGACCGTGAGGGTCTTCACTTTCTTCAAAGTCACGGTGTTGTCGGCCTTGACCTGGTAGACAAAGGTCCCCATGCTGCCGCGCTGAATGGCATTCACAGGCACCACCAAGGCATTGGTTTCAGTGTCAATTTGCAGACGCACATTGACAAACTGGTTCGGGAACAGCGTGTTGTCCTTGTTGCCAAACAAGGCCTTGAGCTTCAAGGTGCCGGTGGTGGTGTCAATCGCGTTGTCGGTGATGGTCAACTGACCCGAGGCCAAGGCCTGCTTTTGCTCCCGGTCCAAGGCCTGCACCGGCAAGGCCTGTTTGCTGTTGAGTTTTTTGTTGATTTGCGCGAGGTAAATATCAGGCACCGAAAACACCACCGCAATCGGCTGGGTCTGGGTGATGGTGACCAGGCCGGTGGTGTCGGCCGCGTGCACCACATTGCCCAAATCGACCAAGCGCAAGCCCATGCGACCGCCGATGGGGGCGTTGATGTAGGAGTAATTCAACTGCACCTGGGCGCTGTCCACCGCGGCCTGGTCGTTCTTCACCGTTCCCTGCAGTTGCCTTACCAAAGCCTCTTGGGTATCCAATTGTTGGCGGGGAATGGAGTCCGAAGCCACCAATTCCGCATAGCGCTTCAAGTCCAGTTGGGCGTTCTTGAGCTGTGCCACATCGCGCTCATAAGCACCCTGGGCCTGCGCCAAAGCGGCGGCATACGGGCGGTGGTCGAGCTCGGCCAGCAACTGCCCTTGCTGCACCATGCTGCCCTCTTGAAAATTCAGCTTGACCAACTCGCCATCCACCCGGGAATGCACCGTGGCCGTTTGCAAAGCCGTGATGGTGCCAATGGCGGGCACCGTCACATGCACATCCTGGCGCTTGGCTGCCATTGCCGAAATCGGCTGCGCACGGTTCGCACCCGCTTTGCTTGCAGTGCCCGCCCCAGCGCCTCCCGAAGGATGGTGGAGTCCATACCAGGCGCCAACCAACAACACAACGACAAGACCGGAACCCAGCCACTTCAAACCAGCAGGCCGCTTGGCACCAGGGTGCGGCTTGACAGCCGAAGGGGTCGATTCGGACGAATTTAATTCGGACATGGCAATGGGTTCCCTGAATGGGGTGAGGCAAAAAGTGGCTCAATAATAATCGTTAGAAGCGGGCCACGGCACCTTGGCGGTGCGGCTTTACCGAGACAATACAAAGGTCAATAGGCCTCACGGCGGTGGCCAATTTCGACCACAAGTATCGTCACCACCTCATCTTTGATGTCACAGATGACTCGGACATCACCAACCCGATATCGCCAGTACGAACCCAACTTCGGGCCTACCAAGTTCTTGCCTTGACTTCGAGGATCTTCCAACTGAGCAACGCGCTCGTCCATAAAGTCGAGCACCTGAAGCGCAATCGATTTGTCGAGCTTTTTGAGTTGCCTTTGAGAGGTCTCGGTGTACTTAATCGCCCAAGCCAAGAGATCTCCTCACCTCAATTGAATCGATGACAGCCTCCTGGCCCTTACGAACTCGCTCCATGGTGGCGTCGGCCAGGTAAAAGTCCTCCAGGTCATCCAGTCCACCCTCGATGAGCTCGCGCAAGTAGTAAGACTTTGCACGACCTGTCAAATGTGCAAGATTTTCCAAACGCTGCTCAATGAGCGGGTCTAAGCGGATCGATACTGTCATGGCTTGGCCCTTTGCATACTTGTATTGATTGTATTACACCGCATACAAATATCAAATCGAGACAGAGCGTTGTCAAGATTTAAAACAAAATTGCACAAACTCTGAATTTTGTTTAGCATTGTTTAATGCCTAAAGCCGCCAGCTCCATTGCCAGCTTACCCAGTTCAGCACAAACTTCCTTGGAAATACTGGGCGAGCACCTGCGGCTTGGGCGCAAACGGCGCAAAGAGTCTCTTCGGTCTTGGTCATTGCGCCTGAATGTTTCAGTGCCCACCCTGGTTGCCATGGAAAAGGGGGATGCCCGCGTCGGCATCGGCGTGTACGCCACCGCCTTGTGGCTCATGGGGAGAGAAGTGGCCTTGCGCGAATTGGCGGCCCCAGAAAATGACGCCCAAGCCTTGGCCCATGAAATAGCCGTCATTCAAAGCAAAGGCAGGCGCCAGCATGGTTAAATCAAAACCGACTCAAGACAGCATGAGCCTTTGGTGGCTGGGGGCCCCTGCCCATCTAGCAGCACCCCGCAAAATAGGCCAGCTGCTTTTGACCGATGGCAACCGCAAGGTGGGATTGACGTACTCTGATGAGTGGCTGCAACACGGCTTTGCACTCAGTGAAGACCTGCCATTGGCGCGAGGGGTTTTCTTGCCCAAAGAGCTGGACATGGCAGCCGGGGCTATCGATGATGCGCGCCCAGACCGCTGGGGTGAAAGGGTCATCCGAAACCTGTACAGGCCCGACCGTCTGTCCGTCTTGGAATACCTTTACTTTGCCGGAGATGACCGTTTTGGCGCCCTGGGTGTTTCCATGCTTGCCGACGCCTATCAGCCCTGCGCCAATGGGGCCATGAGCAGCTTGAACAGCCTTCCTGAGATGGAGCGTGCCATTGCTGCCGTGCTTGCGGACCAACCATTGGATGAAAAATGGACTCGTCTGCTCAGTCCTGGGCCCTCTTTTGGAGGGACCAGACCCAAGTCACTGATTGAGATGGAGGGTTCCCAATGGGTTGTGAAGTTCTCTGCGGGAGAGGACTTTGACACCGAACTGGTCGAGCACGCCACCTTGCGCTTGGCAGCTCAATGCGGCATTCAGGTCGTCAAATCACGCGCGCTTCGCTTGGCTCATGGTCACGCGGTTGCTGTCAAACGCTTTGACCGCCAAGGAGGACAGCGCTCGCATGTCATCTCTGCCAACACCGTGTTTCGGGCAGCGGGACTGCAACAAGGCTACCCCGAACTGGCGCAAGCTTTACGCCGGATCGGTCGTTCCGAAACCATTCGAAGCCAACAAACCGAGTTGTTCACGCGCATGGTGTTCAACATTTTGATGGACAACACCGATGACCATGAAAAAAATCATGCCTTCATTCGGGCAGACGACGGTTTCTATGCCCTCTCACCCGCTTTTGATGTTGTGCCCTCGGTGCAAGGGCTGGGTCAACAACAGCTGCGGGTTGGCCTGCGCGGAGCAGAATCCACCATCGAAAACGCCTTGTCTGAAGTGCAGGCCTTCGGTCTGAACAAGGACACCGCTACTCAAGTGGTTCGACGGGTTGTGGATGTGGTCAATGGCTGGAAAGACGCCTTCCAAGCCCTTGGCGTCACATCAAAAGACATTCAACAATTAGAGCAATACATTGATGGGCCGCGTCTGAAAACACAACGCCAGCAATTCAGCCAATGAACCGTTTTATGGCTTGGCTCAGCGGCCTCGGTTTTCCCAGCGCCAAGCGTGCTCGACGATGGTCGCCAAGTCGGCATAGCGCGGCTGCCAGCCCAGTTTTTGGCGGGCCTGGGTGGCGTCGGCCACCAAGCGAGCGGGGTCACCAGCGCGGCGGGGGCCGTCCACCACGGTGATCTTGCGACCCGTCACTCGCTCGGCGGTGTCAATCACCTCTTGCACCGAAAAGCCCTGTCCGTTGCCCAGGTTATAGGCTTGGCTGGCGGCACCGCCCATCAAGGACTGCAGCGCCAACCAATGGGCTGAGCACAGGTCTTCGATGTGGATGTAATCGCGGATGCAGGTGCCATCGGGCGTG
>CAIUTG010000064.1 GCA_903902035.1 uncultured Curvibacter sp.
AAATCATTTGAAAACCGATCAAAGCCCCCACGGTCAAGGTTTGATCGAAAACATCCTGCGCCCCCACAATGATCAACACCACGGGCATCAATTTGCCCATGAAATCAACGATGGCGTTGCCGGTGAGTGACAGTTTTCCGACACGAAAGTGCATGTTGATGCTCTGAGCTGAGCGCTCGTCCCACTGACGGCGTTGCGCTGGCTCAATCGCCAGGGACTTCACGGTGCGCATGCCGTGCAAGGTTTCCACCAACATCGCCTGACGTTGGCCTTCGGCGGTGTAAAGGTCGCCCAGGCGCTTATTGAAGACAGGCACCATGCCGGCCACAACACAGCAAATGGCGGCGGTGAAAGACAGGGTGATCATGGCCAATTTGGCCGAATAAGTGAACAGCAAGGGCATGAAAATGAACAAAGAGGTCAGCTCCAGGGCCGTGCTGAACATGCGACCTGTCAAGAAACCCCGGATTTTTTCCACCTGCTGAATATGGCGCGTGATCACGCCCGCGCTGGTGGTGTCAAAGTAATCGATGGGCAGGGCCAGTAAATGCGAGAAGACACGACGCGTTAAGCGCATATCAATTTTGTTGGTGGCCGCCAAGGTAATCAGTTGACGTAAAAAACCAAAGATGGCTTCGAATCCAAGAGCCAACACAATCCCGACACCCAGGGCCCAAAGGGTGGAGGTGCTTTGGTGAACCAACACTTTGTCAATCACCAACTGGAAGAACATGGGGGAAGCCAAACCCAACACATTCAAGGCCATGGCCGCAATGGCAATGTCGCGCAGGGCAGACTTTTGCTTGAGAATTTCCGGGATGAACCAGCCAAAACCAAAGGGGCGGGGCGCTTCAGGCAGACTCAGGCGACGCTTGATAAAGAAGACGGTGCCATCCCAGCTGCCACAGAACTGTTCACGGGTCAGAACTTTGGGTTCAGCAGGCGCGGAGGAGAGGGGATCCAGAATGGTGACTTTGCCCACCGGGTTGTTGTCACCATTGGCGGCACTCACCACAATCACACAACTATTGTCTTTGAGACGGGCAATGAGAGGGAACACCCCCGTTTGCGCCAACAAACCCTTCCAGCTGAGAGAATCTGCCTTGGCTTTGAGGCCAATCTCTGCCGCAATGCGAAGCACAGCGGCAACACTTGGCTCCTCGGCCGGCAAATAGTAGTCCTCTATCATCCGCTCAGGATTGACCTGAAGACGATGGTGCTGCGCGACGGCGGCCAGGCACTGGATGGTGGAGTGGGGAAAGCGGGGTTTCATTTGTAATGGTAATACGGCACTGCGTTATAAGCAAAAAACGGGCCAGCCGAAATTTTGACTGTGTCGTCGCTGTTTGGAGGCAATCAGAAAATTTGTATTATTTCTTTTTGAAAAGCAGATTTGAATTTTCAATTAATTTTTGAAGCATCAATTCTTCATTCGTTTTTGAGAAATATTGAGACAATAAATTCATTCCTTTGTTTAGTTCATTCAGGTCTAACTTGCCAGACTCAATCTCATCTATTTTTTGTAATGTTTCCGAAATTAAACGTTGAATATTGCCTTGCTCTACTTCGATAAAATTTGGTTTCTGCCAGTATTCATACCCTCCTTGGCCGTGGTATCCAATCACGATATTCCCGCTCATGGCCGCCTCGACCGG
>CAIUTG010000065.1 GCA_903902035.1 uncultured Curvibacter sp.
GGCGTGGGCGGCGGCAAGTTCCAGGATGCCAAGGCCTTGGCCCAGCGGATTGCGGCTGAGTGGCCCAGTCCCTCGCCCACTGTTTCCCCCACGCCTCACCGCTTCGTGGTTTTGACGGGCGGCGAGCCCTTGCTTCAGGTCGATGCCGCCCTGACCGAAGCCTTGCACTCGGAAGGCTTCACCATTGCGGTGGAAACCAATGGCACCCAGGCCGCGCCGCCCGGCATCGATTGGCTTTGTGTGAGTCCCAAAGGCCAAGCCCCGCTGGTGCTGAAAAAGGGCCAAGAGCTGAAACTGGTTTACCCCCAGGCCCAGGCCGATCCGGCTCAATTTGAAGACCTGGACTTCGAGTTTTTCTACCTCCAGCCTTTGGACCCCCGCAGCGCTTCGCCCCAGTCTTCGCAAGTCAGCCCGACGCAGGCCTGCATTGACTATTGCCGAACCCACCCGCAATGGCGTTTGAGCTTACAGACCCACAAATGGTTGGGAATTCCTTGATGATTTACGAACTCAGTCAACGTTTTTATTTTGAAGCGGCCCACACCTTGAACCGTCGGATTGAGGCCGAGGGCAGCCGCCGCATCCACGGCCACACCTACCATGTGGAAGTCACACTCAAAGGCGCATTGAATCCAGCCGACAGCCCCGAAAGCGGCATGCTGATGGATTTGGGCCACTTCCGCCAAGCCCTGGAGCCCGTGCGCCAACAGCTGGACCACCATTTCCTGGATGAAGTGGCCGGGCTGGGACGTCCGACGCTGGAAAATTTGTGCGCTTACATCCACCGCCAGTTGCAAGCCACCCTGCCCTTGATCCACAAAATCAGCATTGAGCGCCCCGCCAGCGGCGATCGCTGTACCTTATGCCTTGATTGAAGACCCCGCCAACGGTGGGGGGCGTGGCACAAAATCACGACAACCCGAGTTGGCTGGCAAATACCGTTGGTGGCGTTCGCACAGGCCATCTTGAGCCCGCACCGAAGCGTAGGCCGAACTCATGCTTTTCAGACCAGGAATCGCCTGCTCCAGATAAGCGGCCTCATTGCAAAAATGCGCGCAGTCTTGACAAACCGGCTGACGCTGCACGTCCGACCCCCGCTTAGCTTCTGACCAGACTGGCCCAATGGTCGGCAAAGACCACCGCCGAGAGCACAAAACCCAGCACCACATTGACCACCACGCCCACGCTGAAAGCCGCAAAAGGCTTGGTGCCCGCATGGGCCAAGTCTTTGAAGCGGGTCGTCAAGCCAATGCTGAAAAAGCAAAAAATAAATGCCCAGGTCCGCAGGTCTTTGATGGGCGCCACCAAGTTGGGCACCAAGACCTTGTTGAATTCGGTCAGGCTCGCATCCCGCGCCACCCAGGAGATGAACACCGAAGCGATGGCAAAACCCAGCACGAACTTGGGGAAACGCCACCAGATTTGCGCCACATTGGGTTGACGCCCCAGGTCCTGGGTTTCCCAACGGGTGATCGACACCCAGGCCAAGACCACGGCCCAAATCCCAATCCACACATCGCGCCCCACCACCTTCATCAAGGTGAAGGCCCAAACCGCCTGTTCGGGTGAGCCTTCAATGCCGGACCCCCCTGCGCCCACCATGTCGCCATAAGCCTGTGCAGCGGCAAAACCAGCGGCATCGGCAAATTCGGAGGTGCCAATCCAGGCCCCGGCCACGCCCGCTGGCAAGTGCAGGGCTTGAGAAACCAAGGGCAAGGCAAAAATCATCACAATGGCCCAAAAAATCACCACGGTGATGGCGACGGGTGCATGTTCTTTTTTAGCCCCGACGGCCCCCGCAATGGCAATCGCCGCGGACACCCCGCACACCGCCCCGCCAGCCCCCAAGGTGGCGGCCAAAGGCTTTTCCAGCCCGAGTTTTCGGGCGACGAAGAAAATCACCAAAAAAGTGCTGATGGAGACCAAAGAGGCCTGGAAAATGGCCGTTGGACCTGCCCAAAGAATCAGGGAAAAAGGCAAAGTTGCCCCCAACAGCACGATGCCGATCTTGACAAAAAATTCGACCCGAAAACCGGCATCCATCCAGCGCGGCAAACCCATCAAATTCGAGATCAACAAGCCCAGGGCCAAGGCCACGAGCGGCGCTTCCAGGTTGTAGCGATTGGCCTCGGTCCACTGCCCCACGACGAAAATCAACACCGCCCAGGCATACAGAAAAGCAAATGCGGGCACAAAGCGTTTGAGTGACTGCCCCATGGCCGCCAAGGCCAGGCTCAACACCGCCAGCCAGGCGGCGAACTGAGCCACATAACGCAGCCACTGGGTTCCAAAATGCGCCTGCAATTGCGCCCCAGTGGACCATTTGGGCGGCGTCACGGCCAACCACTTCAGACTGCTGCCATGGGCAAATAGGCCATAGGCCAAAAAAACAATACCCAGTCCCAACCAAATCGACCACCAGTCTTCTTTCAGCCACAACTCTCGCCAACCGGCCACCGGCTGACTGACCTCGGCTTGTTCTTGTTTTGGGGCGGGCTGGGGGGACGTGGGGACATGGACGCTCATAAGGCCAGGATGATAGAGAGCCCGCCTCAATTCGCCAAAGTCATTTTTGGCCTATCGATATGCCTGTGGGTTATAAATAAAACAGAGGCGAACTCAATGCAACAGGCCCGCCGCCACATTCACAGCCATGGCCAGCACCACCATGTTGAAAGCAAAAGACAACAGGCTGTGGCCCAAGACCAAGCGCCTCAGATTGCGCTTGGCAATGGTGATGTCCGAGACCTGGGCACACATGCCGATGGTGCAGGAAAAATACAAGAAGTCTTGGTAGTCGGGCGCTTGCTGCCCCGGAAAATCCAGGGCCTTGGGATCAACTTGTTCATAAAACAAATGGGCATAGCGAAAAGCAAAAACCGTGTGAATCAACAACCAAGCACCGACCAGTCCCAACAGACACAGCAGCAATTGCCAGGGACGTTCGCCAGATCCGTCGCTATTCACATTGTACAAGAGGTAAGCAATGCTGGAGACGCTGAAAAACCAGGCCAAACTCAAACCCAGGAAAATGATCCTGGCCGATGGGTCCAGCGCCGCAACCCGGGCCTGGGTTTGTTTGGCATTCAAACGCCAGGCCAGTGACCAAAAATGAATCAGGGCACTGAAACAAAAAATACACCACGCCAGCAACACCCGGGTCGGCCAAGACAAGGGGAGCAGCATGCAGACCAGTCCCCCGGCCAAGGCCCACAGCAATGAGTGGTTTTTGGCCAATTGTGAAAGGAAGGTCATGGGCTTGGCGTTGGAATAAAAACCGGGTTGATAATAGCAAAGCATGTCGAACCCGTTTTCATTGATTCAGGCCATTGGCGACCCAGCCCCCTCAGGACCGTCCCGGCGGCCAAACCCGCGCCCGGGTCTCCAGGCAGGGCGGCTGGCGTGTCTGCTTTTGGGCGGCTTGTTTGGACTTTTGGGCGGCTTCAGCACCTCGGCGATGGCTTGGACGGTGCACCTCTCAGCGGCCACCATCGACGAACAATTGGCCGCCAAATTCCCCAAACAAAAGGGCATTTTGGTGCTGGACCACCCCCACACCCGTTACTCAGCCCAGACGCAAAGAGTCAGGCTCTGTGGCACCTGGGAGGCTTCGGTGTTGCAACGTGACGGTCAATTCTGCCTGAGCTTCAAACCCGAATGGTTGCGCGACAGCGGCCAGGTGGCCGTTTCCGAAGTTCAGCTGGATCAATTGACCGCTGGCAAAGACGTGCTGCTGTCGCCCCCGATTGAGCAGGTGCTGAACGGCAACATTGCCAAATTGCTGGTTCACATGCCCATTTACAAAGCGCCGGATTTGATCGGCCATTTTTTAGAAAACATCGTCGTCACCAACGACGGTCTGGACCTGGTTTTTTGATGTCTACCCCTGCTTGCCTCTCCGTACCGCTGCCGACCGACCAAGAGCTGGTGCTCAAAGTCATCCCGCTCCCGGCCGACTGCAACGCCAATGGCGATATTTTTGGTGGTTGGGTGATGGCCCAGGTCGACCTGGCCGGATCGGTGCTGCCAGCCCGCTTGGCACAAGGCCGAATTGCGACGGTGGCGGTCAATGAGTTCATTTTCAAGCAACCGGTTCGACTGGGCGACATTCTGAGTTTTTTTGCCACCGTCAGCCGCATCGGTCGCACCTCGGTCACCGTCAAGGTCGAGGTCTATGCCGAGCGACACCTCAGGCAAGGCCAATATGTCAAGGTCACCCAGGCCAATTTGACTTATGTGGCGATTGACGATCAGGGGCAACCACGCCCCTTGCCACGCGCCAACGATTAAGCCGTTCAACCCGCGCTGTTGACCAGCACGAAGTCAATGAAGCCACGCTCCACCTGGGTCGTGACCAATTTGACGCGCAGCTTTTGCCCCACCCGCAAAGGTGGCAGATGCCCGACCAACTTGCCCTCAACCGGCGGCTCGAACACCCGCACCCAGGTGCCTTTGTCGGCCGTGCCGGTGACCACCGCATTGAAAAATTGGCCGATCCGGTGTTGCAACAACAAGGCCGCTTCGGACTTGCGCATTTGGCGCTCCACCTTGCGCGAAGCATCCTCTTGGCGGGTGCAGTGCAAGGCCAGGGCGTTCAAGGCTTCGTCGCTGTAGGGGCTGGGCTGGTGCGCCAAAATCGCCTTGATCATGCGCAGGGTGATCACATCGGGGTAGCGTCGATTGGGGGCGGTGGAGTGCGTGTAGTCACGCACCGCCAGGCCAAAATGCCCCACCGGGTGCAAGTGGTTGCGCTCCACCACATACTCGCCCGAGCCCATCAGCTTGATGATGACCAGGGACAAGTCCGGAAAGCGCAAGGGGTCCAAGCGGTGCTGCTGGGCCAAAAACGTTTCCAACGCCTGCCCATTGGGTTCGTGCGGCAGGTCAAAGCCATGGCTCTTGGCCACCGCCACAATGGCCTGCCAGCGCTCAGGGGAGCGCACCACCCGACGAATCGAGGCGCCGCCGTGGGTCCCTAAAAATCGGGCGGTGCAGCCATTGGTCGCCACCATCAGTTCTTCGATCAGTTGGCGTGCGCGATTGTGGGGCTGCAAATCCAATCCGGTGATTTGTTCATTCTCGAACTGCGCCCTGGGTTGAAACGACTCAAACTCCAGCGCCCCCTGCTGGTGGCGGCGCAAACGCAATTGCTGGGCCAAGCGGTCCTGTACCTTGAGCTGTTCGACCATGCCGGGCACTGGCTGGGCCGCCGCAGGCAGTGGCCCCTGCCCCTCCAGCCATGCCGAGACCGCGTCGTAAGCCAACTGGCAATGGTTGTTCACCCAAGCCCGGTAAATCTGGGCACTCAACAACTCAGCGCTTGAACTGAACAGCATCTCACACACCAAAGCCAGGCGATCTTGATGGGGGTTGAGTGAAGTCAGGTCGTAGCACAGCCGGTCTGGCAGCATGGGGAAAATTTTGGCCGAGGTATAGACCGAGGTGGTGTTGGCACAGGCCTGTTCGTCCACCGCGCTGCCTTGACGCACCAAGGCATCCACATCGGCGATGGCCACCCAAATCCGCACCTGCTCACCGCTGTCGCTTGGGACGATTTCTGAACAACTCAGCTGGTCCAGGTCCCGGGAGTCGTCGTTGTCAATGCTGCACCACAACAGCCCTCGCAAATCTTTTAACTCGGGCGAATCCGCTTTGGCGGGCCCCGTCATCTGAGCGACCTCTTGCCGTGCCTCGGCTGAAATCTCGGGCCGCAGACCGTGTTCGGTCATGGCCTGGATCGAAAGTTGGCTTAAAAACCGGCGGTGTTCATGGGTCACAGAGTTCATGGGTCAATAATAAGCCACGCATGCACCCCCTGCCGCATGCCCCGAACCAAAATGAACACCACCGCCAACATCACCCCCAATGCCGGTCCTGACGCCCGTCAAATCACCGCCACCAAACGCTATTTGCCTTGGGTCGTCGCCGCCGCGCTTTTCATGGAACAACTCGACTCCACCATTGTCAACACCGGTATTCCTGCCATGGCGGCCAGTTTGGGCGTGAGTCCCTTGAGTTTGAAGGCGGTGGTCACCAGCTACATCCTGGCCCTGGCTGTGAGCATTCCCGTCAGCGGTTGGTTGGCGGAGCGCTTTGGCTCCAAGCAGGTCTTCATGTCGGCGGTGGCCATTTTTACTTTGTCATCTTTGTTGTGCGGCTTGGCGGTGAATGCCCCGATGCTGGTCGCGGCCCGCATTCCCCAAGGGATTGGGGCGGCCATGATGATGCCTGTGGGGCGCATGGCAATGTTGCACACCTTTGACAAAAGTGAGTTGCTCAAGGCCATGAACTTCGTCATCATCCCGGCCCTGCTGGGGCCCTTGCTCGGTCCCACCGTGGGCGGCTTGATCGTGCATTGGCTGTCCTGGCGGGACATGTTTTTTGTGAACCTGCCGGTGGGAATGCTGCTGCTTTTCTTTGCCAATCGCCACATGCCCAACTACCGGTCCAAAGAGCGGCGCCCCTTGGACGTCAAGGGCCTGCTTTTGTTCGGTTCGGGCGTGGGCATTTTGTCCTGGTTGTTGGAAATTTTTGGTGAACATGGCCTGAGCAATGCCCAAGCCTTGGGCTGGCTGGGGCTGTCTTTGGGTTTGATTGGCAGCTATGTTTACCACGCCTTGCACTGCACCTACCCCTTGCTGGATTTGGCCCTCTTCAAGATCCGCACTTTCAGGGTGTCGGTGTTGGGCGGGTTCGTGACGCGGCTCGGTGTGGGGGGCATGCCTTTTTTGTTGCCCTTGTTGTTCCAAGTGGGTTTGGGCATGCCGGTGTGGCTTTCAGGCTTGCTGATGATGCCCTCGGCCCTGGCGGCCATGGGCATGAAGCTGCTCTCTCAACCCATGCTCAAGCGGTGGGGCTATCGCCGCGTCTTGATCGTCAACACCCTGATGGTTTCATTCACCATGGCTGGCTATACCGGGGTGAACTCGGCGGATCACCTGCTCTTCATCGTGTTGTTGGGGGCCTTGATGGGCCTGTTCAATTCACTGCAGTTTTCCAGCATGAACTCGATGGCTTATGCCGATGTCAAAGAAGACGATTCGGCCATGGCCAGCACCATCGCCAGCACCTTGCAACAAATGTCCATGAGTTTTGGTCTGGCCTGCGGCTCCCTGGTCACGGCTTATTTCCTGGGCCATGTGCCGCAAACCAATGGGGTCGCGGTCACCCAGGCCATTCACCATGCGTTTTGGACCTTGGCCGCCATGACGGCCTTGTCCTCCTTCGCTTTTTGGAGTTTGCGGCCTGACGACGGGGCCAACGTCAGCGGGGGGCCAAGGCGCTCTTGACCGCCAGGTAGGCAAACACCAGTCCCGGCCCAATGGTGATGCCAGGGGCTGGGTAGACGCCGCCCATGATGGAGTGCATGTCGTTGCCAATGGCGTAGAGCTTGTCAATCGGCTGAGCGTTGTGGCCCAGCACCCGGGCCGCTACGTCGGTTTGAAAGCCCGTGGCCGCACCAATGTCACCGGGCACCAGTTTGACCGCGTAAAAAGGCGCGGTTTGCAAGGCCCCCAGGTTGATCTTGGGCCCCGCCCAGTGGGGGTCGCCCAGGTTGTGTTGGTAGGCCGTCTCGCCCCGGTGAAACGCCGCATCCACACCCCGATCGGCCGCCTGGTTGAAAGCCGCCACGCTGCCTTCCAAAGCCCCTGCGGGCAAACCCAATTTATTCGCCAGCTCGGTCAAGCTGCGCCCTTCCGTCAAATAGCCATCGGCCAGGAACGGCGCCAGCCCTTTGGCGCCGGGGCGCACCATGCCCATGCCATAAGCCTTCAAAGCGCGGGCGTCTGCGATCAAATACGCCGGCAGATTCGGCACTGCTCCACCGGTTTGCATGGCCAGGCCGAACAGGTGGTAAGAGGTGCTTTCATTCACAAAGCGCTGGCCTTGGGCATTCACCGTCAGCATGCCGGGCTTGGCCCGGTCCATCACAAAATGAGGGAAAACGGCCTGGCTGCCGTCACCACGGCGGCGCAGTGACATGGGTGCCCAAAACGCAGGGGACAAAGCGCCCTGACCATAATGCGCGCCCAGGGCTTGCGCCCAGTCATGCGCTTGGCCCGTGTGACCTGGCGCACCGGGGCACCATTCGGGCGGGATGCCCGGCAGCATCTGGCGACGGCGTTCAGGGTGACGATTGAAACCACCGCTGGCCAAAATCAACCCGGCTTTGACCTCAATCTGCCGCTGGTCCCCCCCGTTTTCCAGCGTGACGGTGTGAATCCCTTGGCCTTCTGGCGGGTTCGCTGACGACAACACCGGGGTCAGGTGGGTGTTCAAGGCCAAGGTGACTTGGGCTTGCTGGGACAGCGAATACAGCAGCCGCGCCACCAAGGCATTGCCCATGACCAGGCGGGTGCCCCGTGGGTAAGTCAAGCGGTCCCTGGCATGGCGCAACAAAATTCGGCAAGCCTGCTTGAACGAGGCCCAACTTTGGGTCATGCCCAGCAGGTGGTTGATGTCGGTGCGGTCCACCATCATGCCGCCCAGGACCGTGAATTCAGGAATGGGTTCGCGCAACAGCCTGAACAAGTCCCCCAACAAACGACCATCAAAAGGCAGGGGCTCGAGCGCGCGGCCATTCAAGGTCGAGCCGGGCAAGTCGCTGATGTAATCGGGGTGTTTGGGATAGGGCCGGTACTGCACCGCACTGTGCCGCGCCAGGGTGTCCACCGCCGCGCGGCCATGCGCTAAGAAAGCCTGTCTCAAGTCCGGGTCTGAGCGCTCACCCACGGCGGCGTCCAGATAAATGCGGGCTTGCTCCAAGGTGTCGGCGGGATTCACCTGCGCGGTATGCTGGGTCCCCGGCACCCAGGTGGTGCCCGCCGACAAGGCGGTGGTGCCCCCAATGCGGTCCGTGCGCTCGACCACCAGCACCTTGGCCCCTTGCAAGGCGGCAAACAAAGCCGCCGACAAACCCGCCCCGCCCGCCCCGACCACCACCACATCGAAGACTTCGTGGTTTTCAAGGCCCGCCAAACCGGCTTCAAGGACCTTCATGCTGGCCCCATCAAAAAGGCCAGCATCAGGTCGCGCACAGCGGCAAACATATCGGCCCCGGTCATCGTTGAGCAACCTTTTTTTCTGGCGGCCTCAATCAGGGGGGGCACGGCCGGGGCGGTGATGACGCAGCCCACAAATTGGCTGGGCAGCAAGCGCTCGGCGTCGATCGGCAAAGGGTCTTGTGCTTTCATGCCCACCGGGCTGGCGTTGAGCACCACCTCAAAACCGGTGGGGTCTGAACTGCCGACCACCACCGGGCAGCGCCCCAGGCTGTTCAGGTTCTTGATCAGGCCGTCGCGCCGCGCCGTGTCGGGGTCGTGGATGGCCAGGTGACTCACCCCAGCGGTCACCAAGGAATAGGCAATCGCCGAACCCGCGCCGCCCGCGCCGACCAACAAGGCACGCTTGCCCGCCAAGTCACAGCCTTTTTTCTGCAAAGCCTGGACATAGCCCATGCCGTCGAACATATCGCCATGCCAAGTGCCATCGGGGTTGCGCCGCAGGGTGTTGACGGCTTGCAGAAAATGGCCTCGGTCCGAGGCGGTGCTGCAGTGCGCATAAGAAGCGAACTTGTGCGGCACGGTGATGATGATGCCGTCCACATTCTGGGTTTTGGAAATGCCGCTAAACCAGTCGGCCAGATCCGCAGCAGACACATGGGCCGGAATGCAAAGGGCATTTTGCCCGTGCTCGGCAAAGGATTGGGTCACCCCGGCGGGTGATTTCACTTGGGCAATCGGGTCGCCGACGATGAAATGAAGTCGGGTGGCGCCGTTCAGCATACTCAGAGGTTCAGTCATGGGTTTTTGATAAAAACAGGTGAATTCGGCGGATGTTAACAAATAGTGGAAAATAATTCCACTATTGAATTATTTTCAGAAATTTGGCACAATGCCCCCATGAGCAGTGTCCTTGAACGAGCCCTTGGGCTTCTTGAATTGTTGTCCCAGCAAGGCGAAGGCATGGACCTGAGTGGTCTGGCTGCGCAACTTGACATCCCGCCCAGCGCCACCCACCGGCTGCTGGCCGACTTGGTGCGACTGGGTTATGTGCGTCAAACCCGGGGCCATGGCGACTATGTGTTGACCACCAAAATGATCGCCATGGGCTTGTCCTACCTCAGCAAAACGGGTCTGGTCGATGTGGCCCAACCCTTGTTGAACCGCTTGGCCGACACTTCGGGCGAGTTGGTGCGTTTGTCGGTGGTGGATGGTGAACGGCTGACCTGGGTGGCGCGCGCGCAAGGGGCTCGTCAAGGTTTGCGCTACGACCCGGACATGGGCAGCGACGCCCACCTGTCTTGCTCGTCCTCCGGTTGGGCCTGGCTGGCCACCCTCAGCGACGACGACGCCCTGGCCCTGATGGCCAAACAAGGCCTGGGCCAACCCAGCGACTTCGGCCCCAACGCGCCAAACTCCTTGCAAGCGGCCTTGATGGCGATTCAGCAAACCCGGCAACTGGGCTACAGCCTGACCTGTGAAACCTATGCGGTGGGGCTTTCGGCCCTGTCTGCCCCGGTGCGTTTGGCAGGGCAAGCGGCCATGGGGGTGCTGACCATTGCCGGTCCCAGCGCCCGCTTCACGCCAGAGCGCATGCAGGCCCTGGCCCCTGAACTGATGGCGACCGCTGAACAACTGGCCGCTTTGAGCGGCGCTTCTCCCTTTTTCAGCCTGTCACAAAACAGCACGGCCCCCGCCGAATCAGGTCGCCCCAGCGCAGCGGGGCATGGCCGCAAACCCATTTATGCGCCCTGAACACGTGCCTTCATCCCACCCCTTGAACTCGCCCCAAGCTTCCTTCGATTGCGACCTCCTGGTCATCGGCTCGGGGGCGGGCGGTTTGTCCACCGCGGTCACCGCCGCGCAGCTGGGGCTCAAAGTGATGCTGGTTGAAAAAACCGCTCAATTCGGTGGCACCACCGCCTGGTCGGGTGGCTGGATGTGGATTCCGCGCAACCCACTGGCGGTTCGGGCGGGCTTGGTGGAGCCCCTGGAAAAGCCCTGGTCGTATTTGCAACATGAATTGGGCACTGACTTTGATCCGGTCAAGGCCAGGACCTTCCTGGAAAACGGCCCGCGCATGGTGTCGTTTTTTGAGGCCCACACCGCCCTGCGCTTCATCGATGGCCATGCCATTCCCGACTTCCACGGCCACAGCCCCGACGCCGCCACGGGCGGGCGTTCGGTCTGCGCCGCGCCTTTTGACGGTCGGCGCCTTGGCGCCCTCTTTTCTGATTTAAAACCGCCCCTGCCCGAAACCACCCTGTGGGGCATGGGCATCGCCTCGGGCCAGGAGTTGCGCCATTTTTTCAATTCACGCCAAAGCCTGGGCTCATTCGCCTATGTGACCCGACGCGTGTTGCGCCATGTCTGGGACCTCCTGGTGCATGGCCGAGGGACCCGCCTGGTCAATGGCAACGCACTGGTCGCCGCCTTGCTGAAGTCGGCCGGGGATTTGGGGGTGGACCTGCGCTTGCACACCTCGGCGGTGCGCCTGTTGCGGGACGAAACCAGCGCGTGCGTGACGGGCGCGGTTTTGCAAAGCCTCGAAGCCGGACAAGGCCTGCAAAAGCGCTATGAAATCCAGGCCCGCTGCGGCGTGGTGTTGGCCACCGGCGGATTTCCCCATGACCCGGAGCGACTCCAGGCCTTGTTGCCCCATGCCCGCGCTCAGGCCCAGGCCAAGCCCCAGCACTGGTCAGCCGGGGCCCGCAGCAACACCGGCGATGGCCTGCGGCTGGGCGAAAGCCAGGGCGGTGTCGTCAACACCCTGGGCCAGCAAGCCGCCGCTTTGGCACCTGTGTCCCTGGTGCCCCGCACCGATGGCACACAGGCCCACTTTCCGCATTTGATCGAACGGGCCAAGCCCGGCCTGATCGCCGTCACCGCCCAAGGCCAGCGCTTCACCAACGAGGCCAATTCTTATCACGACTTCATGCAGGACCTGCTCAAGGTCAGCGAGGCATCGAACCCCTCGTCCCCCTCACGTCCTGAAGCCTGGCTGGTCTGCGACCATGCCTTTTTGCGCCACTATGGCCTGGGTGCCGTCAAAC
>CAIUTG010000066.1 GCA_903902035.1 uncultured Curvibacter sp.
ACGTCAAGCGCATGCTGGCGTACTCCACCATCTCGCAAATGGGTTTTGTCTTGCTGGGCTTGATTCCGGGGGTGGTGGACAGCTCCACCTTGCCGGCCGCCAACGCCTACAGCTCGGCCTTGTTTTATGTGGTGACCTATGTCCTGACCACCCTGGCCACTTTTGGCGTCTTGCTGGTGCTGGCACGGGACGGTTTCGAGGGCGATGAAATCGCTGACCTGGCGGGCTTGAACCAACGCAGCCCCTTGTACGCTGGCATCTTGTCGGTCTGCTTGTTCTCCTTGGCCGGTATTCCGCCCCTGGTTGGTTTTTACGCCAAGTTGTCGGTTTTGCAAGCCTTGATCACCACCGGTGTGAATGGCTACCTGGCCCTGGCTGTGTTCGCCGTGATCATGTCCTTGATCGGTGCTTTCTACTACCTGCGCGTGGTCAAGGTCATGTACTTTGATGCCCCCATCACCGCCTCCACCGTCTCGGCCCCCAAAGACGTGCGCGTGGTGTTGGCAATCAATGCCCTGTTGCTCTTGGTTTTGGGCCTGTTCCCAGGCGGTTTGATGGCCTTGTGTGCCAAGGCGATTGTGCTCACGCTTGGGGCTTGAACACCTGAATGAAGGTTTTAGACCTGCAATGCCAATCCCAGCACCTCTTTGAGGGCTGGTTTGGTTCGGAAGACGATTTTCAGCGACAGTTGCAGCAGGGCCTCATTGAGTGTCCCCTGTGCGGTGACAAGCAGGTGCACAAAATGCTGTCGGCCCCCCGCCTGAACCTGCGGGCACAGCATGCGCCCCCGTCTGAGTCGCCGCGAGACGAGCCCGCCACGGCGGCAGCGCCTGAGGGCACAAGCGATGCAAGCGCTCTGACGGAAGTGACCCCGCTCCCAACGCCTTCGATGCAAAGCCTGCAAGCGGCCTGGTTAAACATGGCGCGCCAGGTCATGGCGCAGACCGAAGATGTGGGCGACAACTTTGCCACCGAGGCCCGGCGCATTCACCAGGGCGAGGCGGTGGAACGCGGCATTCGCGGTCAAGCCACAGCGCAAGAGGCCGTTGAGTTGATGGAAGAGGGCATTGGCGTCTTGCCCTTGCTGCTGCCCGACGCCGTCAAAAACACCCTTCAGTAAAACAACCGCCGTGGTTGGGTGGGGGCGCCATCAGTCCAGCAATTGCATGCTGGCGTAGCGCGCATACGTGCCGTTCTGGGCGAGCAGCGCCTCGTGGGTGCCTTGCTCGATGATGCGACCTTGCTCCAGCACCACAATTCGATCCGACTTTTGAATGGTCGCCAAGCGGTGTGCGATGACCAGGGTGGTGCGGTGCCGTTTTTGATCGGTCATGGCCGCATCCAGGGCGGCTTGCACCATGCGCTCGCTTTCGGCATCCAGCGCGCTGGTGGCTTCGTCCAGCAGCAGCAAGCGGGGTCGGCGCAACAAGGCGCGCGCGATGGAGATGCGTTGCTTTTGTCCCCCACTGAGTCGCACGCCGCGCTCGCCCAAATAGGTTTGATAACCCTGGGGCAGGGCCCGGATGAAGTCATCGGCAAAGGCCTCGCGCGCCGCCGCGTAGACCTCTTCTTCGCTGGCTTCGGGCGCGCCGTAGCGGATGTTTTCCAGGGCATTGGTGGAGAAGATGACCGCGTCTTGAGGCACCACCGCCATTTGCCGACGCAAGGTGTCGAGATCCCAGTCTTTGATGGCCAAGCCATCGATCAACAGTGCGCCTCCTTGAGCCGCCGTGTCGGGCAAATCGTAGAGGCGCTGCAGCACCTGGAACACCGTGGACTTGCCTGCGCCGCTGCTGCCGACCAAGGCCACGGTTTCGCCGGGGAAAATCTCCAAATTCAAATCCACCAGGGCCGCTTGTTGGGGGCGCGAGGGGTAGTGGAAGTTGACGTGGCGCATCTGAATTGCCAACCCAGGCAATGGGGCGGGAAGGGGCTCGGCCGCTGGGTTCAGGAGCAGGGCCGGGCGCTCATGCCCGCTCTGGATGTTGGGGGGCGTGTGCAGCAGCTCCATCAGGCGCTCCGTCGCGCCTGCGGCACGCAGCAAGTCGCCATAGACCTCGCCCAAGATGCCGGCGGAACCGGCCAGAATGATCACATAGACCACGGTTTGCCCCAGCTCGCCAGCGCTGATGCGTCCCTGAATGACGGCCTGGGTGCCTTCATACAAGCCCCAGAGCAAAGCGGCGCTGGTGGCCATGATGATGAAGCCGACCAGCAGGGAGCGGGCACGGGCCCGCCGCGCTGCGGTTTTGAAGGCTTCGTTGGTGGCTTGGGCAAATCGCTCGGATTCGCGCTCGATGGCATTGTTGGCCTGCACCGCAGGCACGGCGTTCAGCACCTCCGCCGCCACCGCACTGGCATCGGCCACGCGGTCCTGGCTGGCGCGGGAGAGTTTGCGCACGCGCCGCCCAAAGCGCATGGCGGGCAACACGATCAGCAGCAGCCCCAGCGCCACCTGCCCCATGACCAAGGGATTGGTCCAAACCAAAATCACCAAAGCCCCCGTTCCCATGACCCCATTGCGCAGCCCCATGCTCAAGGAAGAACCCACCACCGTTTGCACCAGGGTGGTGTCGGCCGTCAGGCGCGACAAGACCTCGCCGGTTTGGGTGGACTCAAAAAAACCTGGGCTTTGCTCAATCACGTGGGCGTAAATCGCGTTGCGGATGTCGGCCGTGATGCGCTCTCCCAGCCAAGTGACGGTGTAGAAGCGGGCGGCCGAAAAAATCGCCAACGCCACGGCCACGCCAAACAGGGCCACAAAATGTTGCCCCAAACTCATGGCCTGATCGGCGCGATTGGCCGGGACCAAACCGCCATCGATCAAAGTGCGCAGTGCAAAAGGAAAAACCAGGGTGGCCGCCGCTGCCAGCACCAAGAACAGCAAAGCCAGTCCGATTTGGAGGCGGTAGGGTTTTAAAAAGGGGCTCAAACCGGAGAGGGAGCGGGCTTTGCCGACGGGGCGTTGGGTCGTGGTGGGGGCCATGGAGAGACAGTTGGCTTTCGTTAAATTTTTAGGATCTATAGAAGACGGTGTCGGCGATCAAGCAGGGCCTTGACTCAATAAGGGTTTGAAAGTCAATGACCTTGGTTTGAGATCGTCAAGAAACCCTGAAGCGGGCTTGTGTGCAAGCCACGGACAGGCGGTTGCGTGCCCGGTTGTTGTTTCTTCCTCACTGCCAATCTGATAGCGGATCATACCCACAGCGCTGAGAAACGGCTTGGATTTCGGCCTGACCTATCCCTGTGCATAGTCCATCATGGATATTGCAATCATTGCATAGGCATATATAATCGCCGGCATGTCTTCACCGTCCAACCGCCCGCCGGAGCTCTGCCCATCGCCTTTGGTGCCTGAGGTGATTGAGTTCTACAAACCACAAACCTATTCCTCTCAGGTCAGCCTGGGCTACCTGATGCGCCGCATCGTCACGCTCTTGTCCCAAGAGCTGGACCATGCCATGGAGCCCCATGGCTTGACCAATGCGCAATGGTTGCCCTTGATGAAGCTGAGCGCCGGGCAGGCCCATACCGCCGCCGAGTTGGCGCGTTGCTGCGAGCTGGATGCCAGTGCCATCACGCGTTTGTTGGACCGCCTGGAGGACAAAGCCCTGTGTCAGCGGATTCGCTCCAGCGAAGATCGCCGGGTCGTCAACCTGGCCTTGACCGAAGAAGGGGCGCGGGCCGCTTCGGTCATCCCCGGCGTTTTGTGCGAAGCGCAAAACCGCTTGCTGAGCGGTTTCAGCCATGCCGAGTGGGAGCAGCTCAAAAGCCTTTTGCAACGTTTGCTGGACAACGCCCAGCGTGAATTTTCTGCGTCCATGCTGGACCTTGACCTTGATTCCAAAGAGAAAAAATGACATCACACACCACGCCTTCAAACGGACGATCGTCTCTGTGGCTTGCCAGTTGGCTGATGGCCCTGGGGGCTTTGAGCAGTCTCGGCGGTTGCGCCAACCCGTCCGGCATTGCGCCCAAGGCCACGCTGCAAGACCCGGCGACCTTGCTGACCCCCGCCGTGACCCACAGCACACCCGAATGGGCCCGCTCCGATGAGTGGCTGGCCTTTGGCGACGCCCAATTGGCCCGGCTCATCGAGTTGGCACGCGAGAACAACCCCAGCTTGGCCGTGGCGCAAAACCGCATTGAAAAGGCCAAGGCCTATGTTGACAGCGCGGATGCGGCCCTCAAGCCCCAGGTCAATGCCGGCTTCCAAATGGCCAGCAACAACCTGAGCGACAGCCCTGTTTTTTTTGGACTTGGCGGCGCCACCTACAACGCCGATTTGGCCAAGCTGGGGGCTTCTTGGGAGTTGAACTTTTTTGGCAAGCACCAAGCGGCACTCAACGCCGCTTTGGGGCAGACCAAGGCCGCCGAGGCCGATTGGCACGCGGCCCGCGCGCTGTTGTCCAGCCAGGTGGCACGCACCTATTGGCAATGGGTGAGGGTGCGTTCTCAGCAAAAGCTGGCGCAGTCGTTGCTGCTTGAGCGCGAAGAGCAGTTCAAGCTGATCCAGCAGCGCACAGCCGCCGGTCTGGATACCCAACTCGAATTGCGCCAAGCGCAGGCGGGGGTTCCTGAGGTGCGGGGTCAAATCGAGGCCCTGGCCGAGCAGGCCGATACCTTGCAGCATGCTTTGGGCGCTTTGGTGGGCAATTTGAATGCGGTGTCCCATCTGCAAGACCCTTCAACGGCGTTGATGAATTTGCAGGTTGGCGCGGTGCCGGACGAGGTGCCGCTGGATTTGATTGGTCGACGCCCTGAAGTCCTGGCCGCCAAATGGCGGGTGGAGGCCATGAGCCAGGATGCAGCCAGCGCGCGGGCGGCGTTTTACCCCAACATCAATCTGTCTTTCAACGCCGTGGCCTTGAGCATGGGCTTTGGCGAAATTTTCAAATCCCCGGGTGTGTTGTATGGCGGGGGGCCTGCCATCAGTTTGCCTTTGTTTGACGCGGGTCGCCTGCGCGCCAATTTGCGCGCCAAAACCGCCGATGTGGATGCCGCCGTCAACAGCTACAACGGCGTGGTGCTGGATGCCGTGCGCGAGGTGGCCGATTTGGTCAGCACCGGCCAATCCCTGGTGAAGCAGCAAGTGCAGCAGAAAGCAACTTTGGAAAGCGCCCTGGCTTCACAACAGATTGCCCAACAACGCTTTGATGCGGGCTTGATCACGGCCTTCCCCCTCTTGGCCGCCAACAGCAATGTGCTGGCGCAAGAGCGCCTGGCGGTTGATTTGCAAGCCCGTGTTTTGGACAACCGCGCCGCCCTGTGGCGTGCGCTGGGAGCGGGCGGGTGGTAAGCCCATTGCCCATGCTTTTATTTTTCATCGATTGACCCCTTTTCAGGATTTGCCATGAACGCTCCGACCTCTAATGATGTGAACGCCACCACCGAAACCGCGCCCAAAAACAACCGCCGCAAAAGCCTGACCAGTGTGGCCGTCTTGGTCTTGTTGGCCGGTGCCGCCTGGGGCGCGTATGACTACATTGTCAGCAGCCACTTTGAAACCACCGACAACGCCTATGTGCAGGGCAATTTGATTCAAATCACCCCCCAGATCACGGGCACGGTCAAAGAAATTGACGCCGACGACACCGATCGGGTCCAGGCAGGCCAGCCTTTGATCAAGCTCGACGGGACCGACGTCCAATTGGCTTTGCAACAGGCCAGCGCCAACCTGGGGGCTGTGGTGCGGCAAGTGCGCGCCATGTACGCCAACAACGCCACGCTGAGCGCTCAGATCACCCTGCACGAAGCCGAGGTGGTGCGTGCGCAAGTGGAGCTGGAGCGCGCCAGCGACGACCTGGCCCGGCGTCAGAAACTGACGGGCTCCGGCGCCGTCTCCAAAGAGGATCTGCAACACGCCCAAGCGTTGGTGGCATCGGCCAAGAGCCAAGTGAGCGCCGCCCAAGCCGCCGTGATGGCGGCGCGTGAACAACTGGCCAGCAACCAAACCCAGACCGATGGGGTGCCGGTACAAGCCCACCCTGCGGTGTTGGCAGCGGCCGACAAGTTGCGCGAGGCCTATGTGGCATCGCGCCGTTTGGTGCTGCCCGCGCCGGTGGACGGCTATGTGGCCAAGCGCGTGGTGCAATTGGGTCAGCGGGTGGCGCCGGGGATGACCCTGATGAACATCGTGCCTTTGCAACAACTCTGGGTGGAGGCCAACTTCAAAGAAGTTCAGTTGCGCCATCTGCGCCTGGGTCAGCCCGTCAAGCTGACCGCCGATTACTACGGCAGCAAAGTGGCGTTTGATGGCACCGTGGCCGGTTTGGGCATGGGCACGGGGGCGGCCTTTGCACTCTTGCCGGCACAAAATGCAACGGGTAATTGGATCAAGGTGGTGCAGCGCGTGCCCGTGCGGATCGCACTGAACCCCGAACAACTGGCCAAAAATCCGCTGCGGGTGGGCTTGTCGATGGAGGTGTCAGTGGACATCACCCACCAAGACGGCAGCGCCTTGGCGGATGTGCCTCGCCAACAGCCCTGGGGCAGCACCGATGTGCTGGCCGTTGCCGAACAAGGCGCCGATGACTTGGTCAACCAGGTGGTCTCGGCCAATCTGGGCCAAAAAGTCAAGGTGGCGCGTCGCGTCGCCGTTCAATAAAGGCTTCCCATGTCTCAAGCTGCAAGTGCTGCCCCGCCGCTGGCCCCGTTGACCGGATCGGCCCGGGTCTTGGGCACCTTGGCCCTGTCGGCTGCGACCTTCATGAATGTCTTGGACACCTCCATCGCGAATGTGTCCTTGCCGGCAATTGCGGGGGATTTGGGTGTGAGCCCCAACCAGGGCACCTGGGTCATCACCAGCTTTGCCGTGGCGAATGCGATTGCCGTGCCCTTGACCGGCTGGTTGTCGCAAAGGTTTGGTCAGGTGCGCTTGTTTACCCTCAGCGTTTTGCTGTTTGTTTTGACCTCCTGGATGTGTGGCTTGGCCCCCAATATGGCCGTGTTGATTGGGTTTCGGGCTTTGCAAGGCTTTGTGGCCGGTCCCTTGATTCCGCTCTCGCAAGGTCTGTTGTTGTCCAGTTACCCTCGGGCCATGGCGGGATTGGCCATGGCCATGTGGTCAATGACCACCTTGGTGGCGCCGGTGTTGGGGCCCTTGTTGGGGGGGTGGATCACCGACAACATGAGCTGGCCCTGGATTTTCTTCATCAACATCCCCGTGGGCTTGCTGGCAGCGGGCGTGACCTGGAACATTTTCCGCTCGCGCGAAACCGAGACGCGCAAGCTGCCGATTGATACCGTGGGGCTGGCCCTGCTCGTCATTTGGGTGGGGTCTTTGCAAATTGCCCTGGACATTGGCAAGGACAACGACTGGTTTGAGTCGGCCACCGTGGTGGGCCTGTTCATTACCGCGGCCATCGGTTTTGTGGCGTTCTTGATTTGGGAGCTGACCGATGTGCACCCGGTGGTGGACCTGCAGCTGTTCAAGCGCCGCAACTTTTGGGCAGGCACCGTTTCCATTTCGATTGGCTATGCCCTGTTTTTTGGCAACATCGTGATCCTGCCTTTGTGGCTGCAGCAGTTCATGGGCTACACCTCGACCCAGGCGGGCATGATCATGGCGCCGGTGGGGGCCTTGGCGATTTTGTTGTCGCCCTGGGTGGGCAAGAACATGGGGCGCTTTGACCCCCGCACGTTTGCCACTTTTGCCTTTGTGGTGTTTGCCCTTGTGTTGTGGATGCGCGGCAACTTCAATACCGATGCGCCGATGGAAACCATCATGATCCCCACCATCGTGCAAGGCATCGCCATGGCCTTCTTCTTTGTGCCCTTGGTCACCTTGATCATGAGTGGCTTGCCACCAGAAAAAATTCCGGCCGCCTCGGGCCTGTCCAACTTTCTGCGTATTTTGGGCGGGGCGTTTGGAACCTCCATCGCCACCACCGTCTGGGAAGACCGGGCGGCTTTTCACCATGCCCAATTGGCAGAGCAGATTCAGCCCGGGCGTGAAGTCGCCATGGCCACGCTGCAAGGATTGGGCAAGGCAGGGTTGGGGCCCGACCAGTCCTTGGGTCTGGTCAACCGGCTGATCGACCAGCAGGCATTCATGCTGGCCGCCAATGATGTGTTCTTGGCTTCGGCGGCCATCTTCGTCTTGCTCATTCCGCTGGTCTGGCTGGCCAAAAAACAAGCGGTGGTGGGACCGGGCGCGGCCGATGCGGCTGCCGGTGCCCACTGAACTGTCACCCACTTGTCTGATTTTGACGGTTTATAAGTATTAGTCCCAATGGGGCGGTGGCATAAAGCACCGCTTCCGGTCGTAACATCCGCGCAGCAGCACACGCACTTGCATCGTGTGCTCAGAGACCTGAGCTCGGATAATTATGAGAGACACGATATTGCAAACCCAAGGACTCACCAAAGAGTTCAAAGGGTTCACAGCGGTCAATTCGGTGGACTTGGAGGTCCAGCGCGGTCACATCCACGCCTTGATCGGTCCGAATGGCGCGGGCAAAACCACTTTTTTCAACCTGTTGACCAAGTTCTTGCCGCCCACCCGGGGCAGCATTGTTTACAACGGCATTGACATCACCCGCGAGCAGCCGGCCCAAACCGCCCGTCGGGGGCTGGTGCGGTCTTTCCAGATTTCGGCGGTGTTCCCCCACATGACGGTGCTGGAAAACGTGCGCGCCGCTTTGCAGCGCAATTTGGGCACTTCCTTCGCTTTTTGGAAACCCGAAAGCTCGCTCTACCCTTTGCACGACCGGGTGCATGCGCTTTTGGCGCAAGTGGATTTGCAAGACTTCGCCGATGAGATGACCGTGAACCTCCCTTATGGCCGCAAGCGCGCCTTGGAACTGGCCACCACCCTGGCGCTGGAGCCCGAGCTGATGCTGCTGGATGAACCCACCCAGGGCATGGGCCATGAAGACGTGGACCGGGTCACGCAATTGATCAAAAAGGTGGCGGTTGGCCGCACCGTGTTGATGGTTGAACACAATATGAATGTGATTTCCAGCATTGCCAACCGCATCACGGTGCTGCAACGCGGCAGCATCATCGCCGACGGCCCCTACGATGAAGTCTCCAAGAACCCGCTGGTGATCGAGGCCTACATGGGCTCTGCCGACGCCGCTTTGCAAGGGGCGCACTGAGATGGCGTCCACCCTGCTGAAAATTGACCAGCTGCAAGCCTGGTACGGCGAGTCGCACATCCTGCATGGCGTGAACCTGCAGGTCAAAGAGGGCGAAGTGGTGACGATTTTGGGCCGCAACGGTTCGGGCCGCACCACCACCTTGCGCGCCATCATGGGCCTGACCGGACGTCGCCAAGGTTCGATTCAGGTGAGCGGCAAGGAAACCATCGGCCTGTCCACCCACGGGGTGGCCCGGTTGGGTGTGGGGTATTGCCCGGAAGAGCGGGCCATTTTTTCTTCGCTCTCCACCGAGGAAAACCTGATGCTGCCGCCCAAACTCAAAGGCACCGATGGCGGCATGCCCGTGGCGCAGATTTATGACATGTTTCCCAATCTTGAGGAGCGCCGCCACAGCCCGGGCACCCGGCTCTCAGGGGGGGAGCAGCAAATGCTGGCGGTGGCGCGCATTTTGCGAACCGGGGCCAAGCTGCTCTTGCTGGACGAGATTTCTGAAGGTCTGGCGCCGGTCATTGTGCAAAAGTTGGCCACCATGATTCTGGATCTGAAGCAAAAAGGCTTCACGATTGTGCTGGTCGAGCAAAATTTCCGTTTTGCAGCCCCCTTGGCCGATCGTTTTTATGTGATGGAGCACGGCCAGATGGTGCAGGAATTCCCCCAAAGTGAGCTGGCCTCCAAAATGGAATTGCTGCATGCGTTTTTAGGTGTTTGAGTTTTTGATCAATCAAGCAAATCAGGAGATGAAAATGAAACGTTTTTCTTTGAGCGCCGTGTCCTTGGCCCTGCTGGCCGCATTGGCTGCTGTGCCACCGGCACAGGCCGCCGACAACGAGGTGGTGATTGGCGACATCGACGATTTGTCCGGCCCCTATGCCGACGTGATTGGCAAAGGCGGCATTGAGGCCATCAACATGGCGGTGGCCGACTTCGGGGGCAAGGTTTTGGGCAAGAAAATCACCGTTCTGACCGCCGATCACCAAAGCAAGCCCGACATCGGCTCGGCCAAATTCCGCGAATGGGCCGATCAAAATGGTTTGAACATGCTGTTGGGCGGCTCCAACACCGGCGTCAGCATTGCCATGGCCAAAGTCGCTGCGCAAAAGAAAGTGCCTTTCTTTGCCATTGGTGCGGCGGGCGCATCCTTGACCAACGCCGATTGCACCCCGTACACCGTGCACTACGCCTACGACACCAACGCCTTGGCCAATGGCACCGCCACGGTGATGACCCAAGCCGGTGGCAAAACCTGGTATTTCCTGACCGCTGACTATGCCTTCGGCACGCAGCTGCAAGACGCCGCGACCAAGGTCGTGGTGGCCAACGGTGGCAAATCGCTGGGCGCGGTTCGGGTGCCTTTGGCGGCCTCTGACTTTTCTTCCTTCTTGCTGCAAGCCCAGGGCTCCAGGGCCCAGGTTCTGGGGCTGGCCAATGCCGGGGCCGACACCATCAACTCCATCAAGGCGGCTCAGGAGTTTGGCATCACCAGCAGCATGAAGCTGGCGTCTTTGCTGGCCTTCATCAGCGACATTCACAGCCTGGGCTTGAAGTCAGCGCAAGGTCTGTACCTGACCACCGCCTGGTATTGGGATGCGGACGAAAAGACCCGCGCCTTTGGCAAACGGTTCTTTGAAAAGATGAGAAAAGAGCCCACCGAAATGCAAGCCGGTGTTTACTCGGCGACCCTGACCTATCTGAACGCGGTCAAGGCCGTGGGCAGCACCGATCCTGACAAGGTCATGGCGCAATTGCGCAAAGCCAAAATCAACGATTTGTTCACGCAAGGGGGCTATATCCGCGAAGACGGCTTGATGGTGCACCCCATGTACGTGATGCAGGTCAAGGCCCCCGCCGAATCCAAATACCCTTGGGACTACTACAAGGTGGTCAAGAAAATGTCGGGTGAAGAGGCGTATGGTCCTTTGTCCGCCAGCACCTGCCCCTTGTTGAAAAAGTAAAAATCAACCGCGACCCTTATGACTGAAATATTCGGTTTCCCGATGCCCGTTGTTTTGGGGCAGCTCATGCTCGGGCTGGTGAATGGCTCTTTTTATGCTCTGCTCAGCCTGGGCTTGGCCGTGATTTTTGGTCTGTTGGGCGTGGTGAATTTTGCCCATGGTGCCTTCTACATGCTGGGGGCTTATGCCGCCTGGCTGGGCATGACCTATTTTGAAATCAACTACTGGGCTGCCTTGGTCCTGGCGCCCTTGGCGGTGGGCCTCATTGGGGTGCTGGTTGAGCGCTTGGCTTTGCGCCATCTCTACCAAATCGACCCCTTGTATGGCCTGTTGCTGACTTTTGGCCTGGCCCTGATTGCAGAAGGTTTGCTGCGCGAGTTGTTCGGCGCTTCGGGCCAGACCTACCCCGTCCCCGAGCTGTTGCAAGGGGCCACCAATTTGGGCTTCATGATCATCCCGGTGTACCGGTTGTGGGTGATTGTGGCCTCGGTGGCGGTGTGTTTCACCACCTGGTTTGTGCTGGAGCGCACCTCGTTGGGCGCGACTTTGCGGGCCGCCACCGAAAACCCCAAAATCGTTCAGTCGTTTGGCATCAATGTGCCGGTCATCGTGACCCTCACCTATGGTGCGGGCGTGGGGCTGGCGGCCTTGGCAGGGGTGTTGTCGGCACCGGTGATTCAAATCACCCCGCTGATGGGCAGCTCCTTGGTCACGGTGGTGTTTGCCGTGGTCGTGATCGGTGGCATGGGCTCCATTCTGGGCGCGATCGTGAGTGGTTTGGCGCTTGGGGTGGTTGAGGGCTTTACCAAAGTCATTTATCCCGAGGCTTCGAATATTGTGGTGTTTGTGATCATGGCCATTGTGTTGTTCTTGCGCCCTGCAGGCCTGTTTGGCAAGGAATGAACGCCATGCATACCCCCTTGAAATCTGCGACCACCCTGTTTTACTGGGCCTTGCTGGCGCTGGCTTTGGTCGCGCCCTGGCTGAACATTTACCCGGTCTATTTGATGACCTTGTATTGCTTTGCCATTTTTGCCTGTGCCTTCAATTTGCTGCTGGGCTTTGGCGGCATGCTGTCTTTTGGCCATGCGGCCTATTTTGGTACCGCCGCGTATGTGACGGGTTGGCTGGTGACCGAGCAGGCTTGGCCGACGCTGGCCGCCATCGTGGCGGGCATGGTCAGCGCCGGGGGCTTGGGCCTTTTGATTGGCATGATCGCGATTCGCCGATCCGGCATTTATTTCGCCATGATCACCATGGCCCTGGCGCAGCTGGTTTACTTTGTCATGTTGCAAGCCCCGTTCACAGGCGGTGAAAATGGCTTGCAAGGCCTTCCTCGCGGCGACCTGTTGGGGCTGGTCTCACTCAAGCCCGACAACAACATGTACTACTTTGTCCTGTTGGTCTTGGTCGCTGTGTTCTTGGGAATTCGACGCATTGTGTCTTCGCCTTTCGGTCAGGTTTTGAAGGCCATTCGCGAGAACGAGCCCCGGGCCATTTCGCTGGGCTATGACGTGAACCGCTACAAATTGCTGGTCTTCGTTTTGTCGGCCACGTTGGCGGGTTTGGGCGGCGCCTTGAAAGCCCTGGTGCTGAATTTTGCCGCCCTGACCGATGTCTTGCAGTCCACCTCGGGCGAGGTGATTTTGATGACCCTGGTTGGCGGCGTGGGCACCTTCTTTGGTCCCGTTTTGGGGGCTGGCGTGGTGATTACTTTGCAAGATGTGCTGTCAGACCGTGTGGGTTCCTGGGTCACGGTCATCATCGGCTGCATTTTCGTGCTCTGTGTGCTGGCGTTCCGCAAGGGCTTGGTGGGCGAGTGGCTGGCATTTCTAGAACGCCGCCGGGTGGCCCAAAAATCGTCCTGAGGGAACTCAGGCGACCGGGCAGAGTTGGTCGGCCAGGGCCAGCAGTTGTGGCAAAGCCTGGGGATCGTCACAAGCAATCGGGTGGCGGTCGGGCATGCTGCGCAGCCAGGTGATTTGCCGCTTGGCCAGTTGGCGTGTGGCAAAAATCCCCTTGTCACGCAAGTCCCGCAGATCGACCGCCTGGCCTGTGTTTTGCGCCCAATCGAGGGCTTCCCATGCCTGGCGATAGCCCACGCAGCGCATGGCGGGCAAGTCTGGCGGGAGGTCGCCGCGCGCACGCAAGGCCTGGACCTCCTCCAAGAAACCCTGCGCCAACATGGCGTCAAAGCGCTGTGCAATGCGCTGGTGCAACCAGTCCCGGTTCATTGGCTCCAAAGACAAGAGGTGCAAGGGCTGGGGCGGGGTGGTGGTGCTGGATTCGGCATGCCAGTCGCTCAAGCTGCGGCCCGAGAGGCGAAACACCTCCAAGGCACGTTGCAGGCGCTGTGAGTCGTGCGGGGCCAGGCGTTGGGCGCTGCGGGGGTCAACCCGCGCCAATTCGGCATGGAGGGCTGGCCAGCCCTCGGCCTGGGCCTGGGCTTCAATCGCGGCGCGGATGTGGGCATCCGCCGGTGGCAGGGGTGCCAGCCCCTGCTGCAAGGCTTTGAGGTAGAGCATGGTGCCGCCCACCAGAACGGGCCAGGCCCCCCGGCTCCGAATGTCTGCGATCAAGGCCGTGCTGTCTTGCACAAACTCGGCTGCGCTGTAGGCCTGTAAGGGGTCGCGAATGTCGATCAGGTGGTGCCGCACCTGGGCCAATTCGGCGGCATTGGGTTTGGCCGTGCCAATGTCCATGCCACGGTAAACCAAGGCCGAATCGACGCTGATGATTTCCATCGTGCGAGGCGCATGTCCCTGGCCGCCTTGTGCCCAGTGCGCGGCCAACGCCATGGCCGCAGCGGTTTTGCCACTGGCCGTGGGGCCGACCAGGGCCAGGACGGGTGGGTGAAGCGGGCTCAAGCGGTTCCTTCTGTGCGGGTCGCTGTCAAAACGGGCCAAAGCCCTTGCAGCCAGGTTTCAAAATCGGCCAGAAAATCGGCGTTGGCATCGGCCTGCCCACGTGGCCTCAAGCGGGTGCCCCCCGCCTCAGCCAATGCCTGGTCGATGCGCTTGGGCACCGCTTGGTAAGTGCTGGCCCATTGACGGTTGCCGCAACCCAGCACACAAAAATGCAGCCCCTTCAGGCTGTCAGGCCCTTGCAACGAGAGCCAGTCCATGAATTCCCGCGCGTTGTCAGTGGGCTGTCCTTCGTAGGAGGCCGTGACGATGAGCACCGGTGTGCTGGGGTCAGAGGGGGGGCCATCGAAGGCCCATTCGATGCTGGCCTCGTCCAGGGTTTGCAATTGCGCCGCAAAGCCTTTTTGGGTGGCTTGTGCCACGATTTTTTCGGCAAAGGCTTGGCAGGAACCGGCGTTGGAGCCATACAGGACCCGCAGCGCCAATGGGGGCGGTGCCCCCGCAACCGCTGCGGTGGAACTGGGACGGGGGGCGGCGGCGGTCGGGGCGTCCGGTGTCGTGCCTCTGGAGGGCTCGGGCATTCTGGGCTTGGCTCGGATCAACAGGCCGCTGGGCTTGAGTGTCAGGGTTTCGGCCACTTGGAGGACGTAGTCAGGGTTGACCGCCTCAATGTCAAACTGCTGCACCATTTTGGCCAAGACCAGGGTGGCTTCCTGCAAGGCAAAAGGCCGACCAATGCAGGCCCGAGCCCCATTGCCAAAAGGCTTCCAGGCATGGGGAGGAATTTTTTTCAGGGCCTCGGGGGCAAAGCGCTCGGGCTTGAACTCCAACACATCAGGCCCCCAGGCTTGGGGGTCGCGGTGCAGGCTGGGCAGGAGGACAAAAATCACATCGTCCGGGTCCAGGGCGTAGCGACCGCCGAGGGTGGTGGGGGCATCGGTCTTCAGGGTGTAAGCCGGGGCGGTGGGCCACAGGCGCAGGGTCTCGAACAAGACCTGCTCGGTGTAGCGCAGCTGAGCCAGGTGGTCGACTTGCAAGGGCTGGTCGCCCACCACGGCGTCAATTTCGGCGCGGAGTTGGGCCATGACCTGGGGGTGTTTGAGCAGCAAATGGGTGGCAAAGGAGAGCAGACCGCTGGTGGTTTCATGGCCCGCAATCAAGAACGTGACCATTTGGTAGCCCACGTTCTCGTCGCTCAAACGCTCGCCGGTAACACTGTCCACACCTTGCAACATGATGTCGAGCAGGTCTTTGGGCGTGGCCGTGGTTTGCTGACGACGCTCACTCACCAAATGCTCGGAAATCTTTTTAAGGAAGGCCACGTCCTTGGCAAATTGTTTTTGTTGACTGAACAACAACCGATTCAACCAGGCCGGACGTCGGCTCATGTCCCCGGACTGACGCAGCGCCCCGACCATGGCACCCACAAAGGGGTGCAACTCCGGCTGGTAGAAGCTGTTGAAGCGGTAGTTGAAGCCGCACAAAGCAATGGTGTCCAGGGTCAGCCGGGTCATGTTGTCGGCCACATCGATTTCGGCCTGCTCGCCAAAGCGCCGCCATTTGGTGAACATCTGATCGGCAATGTCGGTCATGCCATCGAACATTTGACGCACGCCCAAAGGGCCAAAGGCGGGCATCAGCAAGCGGTGGGCCTTGCCCCAGTTGGGCTCTTCGTTGTAGGCGGTGAACAAGCCGTCACCCCCCAGCGCGCGGATGTGCTTCAAAGCCATGCTCAGGCGCTTGCTGAAGCGGCTGTCGTCGCTCAGTTCTTGCACCAGAGCTTGCGAGCTGACCATCACCAAGCGCCGACCCAGAATGTTCAGTTGGTAAATGGGACCCAGTTCCTTGGCCAGTCGCATAAAGCCTTGAATGGGTTGGCTCTTGTCAATCTGGTTCAGATGCCCCAGCCACCAACTTGATGGCGGTTGGGGAATGGGGACCAGCGTAGAAGGGTGCGTCATGAAAGGACTTTTTAACAGGGCTCAGCGCCCACGCAGGAAAAAGGCATCCAAATCGCGCAAACTGAGTTGACGCCAGGTGGGGCGGCCGTGGTTGCATTGGTCGGCCCGCTCAGTGGCCTCCATCTGGCGCAACAGGGCGTTCATTTCATCCAGGGTCAGGCGGCGATTGGCCCGCACGGCCCCGTGACAAGCCATGGTGGCGAGCAATTCGTTTTGGGCGCGTTGCAGCACCGAATTGTTGGCGTCGGATTCGTCCGATGGGGCCAGATCGACCTCCGCCAGGTCGGCCAGCACATGGCGCGCCAAGGCCACCGGATCGCCTTGGGCCAGGGTCGTGGGAACGGCCCGCACCGCCAGGGTTTTGGGTGAGAAAGGTTGCACCTCCAGACCGAGCTGGGCCAGGGTCTTGGCGTGGGCTTCGGCGGTGCTGACTTCGATGGGGGTGGCCGCAAAAGTGGCGGGTATGAGCAGGGGCTGGCTGCTCAATTGCAGCGCAGGGTGGGCGGGCTCCCCCCTGTTGGAGGCCTGTTGAAATTGCGCTTTCAGGCGCTCATAAACAATGCGCTCATGGGCCGCGTGCATGTCAACAATCACCAAGCCCAGGGCATTTTCTGCCAGCACATAAACCCCTTGAATTTGTGCAATGGCCCGGCCCAAGGGCCATTCGTCCTGGGTCTCAGGCAAGGGCGTGGGGGGCGCTGCGGTCTGCCACAAAGCGCCCAGCTCCTGAACCGCATGGCCCGGGGCTTGGGGGGGGGGCTGAAACAAACCTGGGTTGGGGCGCCAGTTCCTGGTGTTGTCAGGGGCGGGCTGTGTGGCGAAGTTGGGGGCGAGGCCCTGGCTTGAGGCGCTGACTTGGTGAGCGGGTTCAAAAGCAAGCCCCTGGGTCGAGACGCTCTCGGCTTGGCTGGCGCGTGGGATGGCCAAGGCGTTTTCCAAGGCATGTCGCACGGCTTGGTGAATTTCACGCCCATCCCGAAAACGCACCTCGATCTTGGTGGGGTGCACATTCACATCGACCCGTTGGGGGTCGATGTCGAGGTAAAGCGCATAAATGGGCTGACGCTGTCCGTGCAGCACGTCTTCGTAAGCGCTGCGGGCCGCGTGGCTGATGACTTTGTCGCGGACAAAGCGGCCATTGACATAGGCGAACTGCTGGTCGGCACGCGAGCGCGCCGCATCGGGCACGCCCGCCCGACCGGTCACGGTGACGGCGCCCTGTTGGTGGTGAATTTTGACCGATGAGGCCAGAAAATCATCCCCCAGCACATCG
>CAIUTG010000067.1 GCA_903902035.1 uncultured Curvibacter sp.
AATCGCCGCCGGTCGATACACGTCGCCCGAGACGGTGAGCACTTTTTTCTTGCGCTTTTCAATCAGGTGTCGGGCCAGCTTGGCGGTGGTGGTGGTCTTGCCCGCACCTTGCAAACCCGCCATCAAAATCACCGCCGGTGGCTGCACCGACAGGTTGAGGTCGGCCACGCCCTCGCCCATGGTGGCGGCCAACTCTTTGTTGACGATGCTCACCAGCACCTGCCCGGGCTTCAAGGAGGTCATGACTTCCTGACCCAAGGCCTTTTCTTTGACGCGGGCGATGAAGTCACGCACCACGGGCAAGGCCACATCGGCCTCCAGCAGGGCCATGCGGACTTCTCGCAGCATGTCGCTGACATTGGCCTCGGTGATGCGGGCTTGACCACTGAGGTGCTGCACCAGCTTGGAGAGTTTGTCGGTAAGGGCGGAGGCCATGTGGGGGTTCCAGAGCTAAACTATGAACCATGATTTTATCCAGTGCCTCTGAGCTTGACTTGATCGCTGGCTGGCCGCCGAGCGGGGTGCTGGGCATGGCGTGTGCCCTGGCTTATGCCCTGCCCGCTTTGGCCGCGTCACGCATGAGCGCCACCACCTCGCGCTGGACCCTGGCCCTGGCCTGGGCATTGCACGGCTTGACCCTGTGCTCGGGCCTGTTGGATGGGCCCACCCATTTCGGCTTTGCGCCCGCGATCTCGGCCACGGCCTGGCTGGTACTCACTTTGTACGGCATCGAAACCCGCTTTTACCCTCGGTTGAACGCCCGCCGTGTTTTGGCTGCTTTGGGTGCCCTTTGTGTGTTGCTGGGTGTCGCCTTTCCAGGGCAGCCCTTGCACCTGAGCGCCTCGCCCTGGCTGCCTTTGCACTGGGTACTGGGCATCGCCTCTTACGGGCTGTTCGGCACCGCCGTCATCCATGCTTGGCTGATGAGCCGCACCGAAAAGTCCATTCGCCAAGCCACGGCACCCGACACGGGCCTGCCCCTGCTGACCTTGGAGCGCATGACCTTTTTGTTTGTGAACGCGGGTTTTGTTTTGCTGACCTTGACCTTGTTGGCGGGTTTGATTTTTGGGGAAACCTTGTATGGCCAGCCTTGGCGCTGGGAACACAAAACCATTTTTTCCGTCTTGTCTTGGCTGGCGTTTGCCATTTTGTTGTTGGGGCGGGCCCGCTTTGGCTGGCGCGGCCGACGCGCGGCCCAAGGCGTTTACATCGGCGCCAGCCTGTTGTTGCTGGCCTATGTGGGCTCCCGCTTTGTGTTTGAAATTTTGCTGGGCCGCTCCTTCACCTAAAACCCGGTCCAACACCCTATGAAATTGCTGCTCTATATTGGTATCGCTCTCGCGGTTTATTGGTTGTGGCGTCAGTCTCGCCTGCCTGCCGGGGATCAAAGACCGCCTGCGTCTGCGCCTCCCCCCGCCGAGCCCCCCCTGCCCACCATGGTGACTTGTGCCACCTGCGGCGTGCATTTGCCACGCAGCGAAGCTTTTGCCGATGGGCCTGGCGGCACCGAACCGTTTTATTGCAGCCCTGAACACCGCCGCCCATGAGGGTCGATCGCCTTGCCTGGCATCAGGGCTGGTACACAGGTGCCCAGCGCCTCGATTCACCCAACTTCGGCCCGCGCCCCCCCCAGGCGCAAATCGACCTGATCGTGGTGCACTCGATCAGTTTGCCGCCCGGACAGTACGGTGGCCCCCAAGTGGCCCAGTTCTTCACCAACCAGCTGCCGCATGACGAGCACCCTTACTTTGAGGCCTTGCGTGGGGTGGCTGTATCGGCCCACTTCTTTTTGCGACGCGACGGCGCTTTGCTGCAATTCGTGAGTTGTGACGACCGCGCCTGGCATGCGGGGGTCTCCAGTTACCGGGGACGGGCCCAGTGCAACGACGACTCGGTGGGGATTGAGCTAGAAGGCCTGGAAGGCGACACCTTCACCTCAGCTCAATATGTGACCTTGAGCGCGTTGTGCCAGGCCATTCAATCGGCCTACCCGATTGCCCATGTGGCCGGCCACGAGCACATCGCCCCCGGCAGGAAGCAAGACCCAGGACCCGGTTTTGATTGGCCAAGGCTGCGGGCCGAACTGGGCTGGGACCCCCGTTGTTTTCCGTCCGGAACGGCACCAGAAAATTGAAAATTTTTTGCTCGGCCTCCGGGACTTTGGTCAAAGCCTCACCCTGCTTGGGCTGGCGCGGAAAAACCCGAGGAAAGGCCCGTCGAACTTGGTCAACCGGCGTCAAAGCCTGATGTGACAAGCGCTCAATTTGAGCGCACAATTTCGGGGCAGACGCGTTGACTTGGAAATCCCTTGCTTCCTTGGCGAAAACACTAGCCCTAGTGTCTTGCATGGGGTCCGGACACCAGATATAGTGTGTCCTGGAATTTACAATCACCACAATTTCCCAAGTTTTTTGATCAACGCGCTGCGGCGTTTTGCCTCCATTGAGCCCGTCAAACGGCATTCAAAACTTATTTCGTACCTGTTTATTTAAAGAGCGGCCCATGCAAGTCTCCACCACCACTTCCCAGCCATCCAGCCAGTCCGGTCACTTTGCCGAAAACCAAAATGCCCCGGCAGCACCTGGCGTGTTGGCCCACTACCAAATCATTCGCCGCAATGGCGCCGTGGTGCCGTTTGAGCCACAAAAAATTGCCGTCGCCATGATGAAGGCTTTCCTGGCGGTGCACGGCACCCAAGGGGCGGCCTCGGCCAGCGTGCGCGAGGTGGTGGACAACCTGACCCAAGGCGTGGTGCGCGCCCTGATGCGCTCACGACCCGGTGGCGGCACCTTCCCGATTGAAGACGTGCAAGACCAGGTGGAACTGGGCCTGATGCGCAGCGGCCACCATGAAATCGCCCGGGCCTATGTGTTGTACCGCGAGCGCCGTGCGCAAGAACGCGCCAGCCAAGTGGCTCAGGCCCAACCGGCCGCCCCGACCCTGCATGTTTTGGACGACGGCCGCAAAGTGGCCTTGGACGAAGGCTACCTGCGCGCCCTGATCGAGGCCGCTTGCCAAGGCCTGAACGCGGACGTGCAAGCCGAACCGATCTTTGCGGAAACCATGCGCAATCTGTACGACGGCGTGCCCATGGAAGAGGTCTACAAGGCCAGCATTTTGGCGGCCCGCACCAAGATCGAAAAAGACCCCGACTACACTTATGCCACGGCCCGTTTGTTGCTGCACACCATCGCCAAAGAGGTTTTGGGACGCGAAGTCACCTTCACCGAACTGGCCAGCAGCTACGCGGATTACTTTCCGCAATTCATCAAAAAAGGGGTCGAAAACGACCTGCTCGATGAACGCCTGCAGCAGTTCGACCTGGTGCGCTTGGGCGCAGCCCTGAAGCCCCAGCGCGACATGCAGTTTGACTACCTGGGCCTGCAAACCCTGTATGACCGTTATTTCCTGCATGTGCGCAAGACCCGCATCGAATTACCGCAGGTGTTCTTCATGCGCGTGGCCATGGGCCTGGCTCTGAACGAAATCGACCGGGAAGCCCGCGCCATCGAGTTCTATGAAGTCCTGTCCTCATTTGACTTCATGTCCAGCACCCCGACCCTGTTCAACAGCGGCACCTTGCGCTCGCAATTGTCGAGCTGCTACCTGACCACCGTGCCCGACGATTTGGATGGCATTTACGAGTCCATCAAAGAAAACGCCTTGCTGTCCAAATTTGCGGGCGGCCTGGGCAACGACTGGAGCCGCGTGCGCGCCTTGGGCTCCCACATCAAGGGCACCAATGGCGAATCGCAAGGCGTGGTGCCTTTCCTGAAAGTGGTGAACGACACCGCCGTGGCCGTCAACCAGGGCGGCAAACGCAAGGGCGCGGTTTGCACCTACCTGGAAACCTGGCACTTGGACATTGAAGAATTCCTGGAGCTGCGCAAGAACACCGGCGATGACCGCCGCCGCACCCACGACATGAACACCGCCAACTGGATTCCTGACCTGTTCATGCGCCGGGTGATGGAAAAGGGCACCTGGACCTTGTTCTCGCCCTCCGACGTGCCCGATCTGCACGACCTGTTTGGGTCGGCGTTTGAAAAAGCCTATGTGGCCTACGAAGCCAAAGCCGCCAGCGGCGAGATTCAGCCCAGCCGCACCGTGCAGGCCACCGACCTGTGGCGCAAGATGCTGACCATGCTGTTTGAAACCGGCCACCCCTGGATCACGTTCAAAGACGCCTGCAATGTGCGCTCACCCCAACAACACGCCGGCGTCGTGCACTCCTCCAACCTGTGCACCGAAATCACCCTCAACACCAGCGACACCGAAACCGCGGTCTGCAACCTGGGTTCGGTCAACCTGGTGCGCCACTTGAAGGACGGTCAAATCGACCACGACAAGCTCAAGAAAACCATCACAGTCGCCATGCGCATGCTCGACAACGTGATCGACATCAATTACTACGCGGTCAAAAAGGCCCGCGACTCCAACCTGCGCCACCGCCCTGTCGGTCTGGGCTTGATGGCCTTCCAAGACAGTCTGTATGAGTTGCGCATCCCCTATGCTTCCCAAGAAGCCGTCGAGTTTGCCGACCAATCCATGGAAGCCATTTGCTACTACGCCTACTGGGCCTCGACCGAGTTGGCCAAAGAGCGTGGCAAGTATTCAAGCTACAAGGGCTCTTTGTGGGACCAAGGCGTTTTGCCGCTCGACACCCTGAACCTCTTGGCCGAACAACGCGGCGGTTATGTGGAAGTGGACCGCTCGGTGCGCATGGACTGGGATGCCTTGCGCAACAAAATCGCCCAAGACGGCATGCGCAATTCGAACTGCGTGGCGATTGCACCGACCGCCACCATCTCCAACATCATCAGCGTGGACGCTTGCATCGAGCCTTGCTTTGGCAACCTGTCGGTCAAATCCAATTTGTCGGGCGAGTTCACCATCATCAACAGCTACCTGGTGCGTGACCTGAAACGCTTGGGCTTGTGGGACGACGTGATGGTGATGGACTTGAAACATTTCGATGGTTCTTTGCGCCCCATCGACCGCGTGCCGCAAGAAGTCAAGGCTTTGTACGCCACCGCTTTTGAAGTGGAATCCACCTGGATCATCGAAGCCGCCTCACGCCGTCAAAAATGGATCGACCAAGCGCAATCGCTCAACATCTACATGGCTGGCGCTTCGGGCAAGAAACTCGACGACACCTACAAGCTGGCTTGGCTGCGTGGTTTGAAAACCACCTACTACCTGCGCACCGTGGGCGCCACCCATGCCGAGAAGTCCACCGTCACCTCGGGCCGCATGAACGCGGTGTCCTCAGGTCACGAGGGTCATGCGGCATCGGCCGGTGCAACGCCCAGTGCATTGGAGGCGGCTGCGGCACAAGCCAAGGCCCAGGCCGAAGCCTTGCCCGCCACCGACATCAAGTTTTGCGCCATCGATGACCCCACTTGTGAAGCTTGCCAATAAAAATTCATCATAAAAACCGCATCTTGATGCGGAATTGCTTTGCAAATCACGCGACAGCTTTCATAATTCGAACATTGGATTTTTTATGTTGACCTGGGACGAAGAAGTTACCCCCGCATCGGCCCCCAAATTGGCCCCCGCCACACCGCCAACCCCCAGCGGTGCGGCGGTGCCGTCCGCTGCGATTTCTGCACCCGCACACCGCCGCGTCAACGCGGCCGACAAGCGCATCATCAACGGTCAGACCGATGTCAACCAACTGGTGCCGTTCAAATACAAATGGGCCTGGGAAAAATACCTCGCCACCTGTGCCAACCACTGGATGCCACAAGAGGTCAACATGACGCGCGACATCGCGCTCTGGAAAGACCCCAATGGCTTGACCGAAGACGAGCGCCGCATCATCAAGCGCAACCTCGGCTTCTTCGTCACCGCCGATTCGCTCGCGGCCAACAACATCGTGCTGGGCACCTACCGCCACATCACCGCCCCCGAATGCCGCCAGTTTCTGCTGCGTCAGGCCTTTGAAGAAGCGATCCACACCCACGCCTACCAATACATCGTGGAGTCGTTGGGCCTGGATGAAAGCGAGATCTTCAACGCCTACAACGAAGTCCAATCCATCCGCGACAAAGACGAGTTCCTGATCCCTTTCATTGAAGCGATCATGGACCCCAACTTCAAGACCGGGACCACGGCCACCGACCAGACCTTGCTCAAGTCCTTGATCGTTTTTGCCTGCTTGATGGAAGGCCTGTTCTTCTACGTTGGTTTCACCCAAATTCTGGCCATGGGCCGTCAAAACAAAATGACGGGTGCGGCCGAGCAATACCAGTACATCCTGCGCGACGAGTCCATGCACTGCAACTTTGGCATCGACTTGATCAACCAGTTGAAACTGGAAAATCCCCACCTCTGGACCACCGAGTTCAAAGCTGAAATCAAGGCCTTGTTCATGAAGGCCGTTGAGTTGGAATACCGCTACGCAGAAGACACCATGCCACGTGGGGTGCTGGGCCTGAATGCCTCCATGTTCAAGGGCTACCTGCGCTACATTGCCAACCGACGGGCCACGCAAATCGGGCTCGAAGCTTTGTTTCCGAACGAAGAAAACCCCTTCCCTTGGATGAGCGAGATGATCGACTTGAAGAAGGAAAGAAACTTCTTCGAGACACGGGTCATTGAGTACCAATCGGGTGGTGCTTTGTCTTGGGATTGAGCCCGTACCCTGCCCCTACATGACCGTAAATTCTGACCCGACCCCAGCCAAACAGCTGCTCAAAAGCAGCCTGTGGTCTGGTCACCCCCATTCAGCGCGTTGGGCCCGGGCCCAGCGCGCTGAATCATTTGGCGCCTTCCAATCCAGCGCCAAGTGCTCTTTGCAATCCTATCAAGGAGAATACGATGGCAACTGCGAAAAAACCAGCCGCTAAAAAAGCGGCGCCCGCCAAAAAAGCAACGCCTGTGAAAGCTGCCGCTAAAAAAGCAGCTCCCGCTAAAAAGGCTGCTCCTGCTAAAAAAGCAGCTGTTGCGAAAAAACCTGCAGCTAAAAAAGCCGCTCCCGCTAAAAAAGCGGTTGTTGCTAAAAAACCAGCTGCCAAAAAAGCCGCTCCGGTCAAAGCCGCTCCGGTCAAAGCCGCTGCTAAAAAGGCCGCTCCCGCTAAAAAAGCGGTCGCTGCTAAAAAACCAGCTGCCAAAAAAGCCGCTCCGGTCAAAGCCGCTGCGCCTAAAAAGGCCGCCCCCAAGAAAGCCGCTGCGCCTAAAAAGGCCGCCCCCAAGAAAGCCGCTGCGCCTAAAAAA
>CAIUTG010000068.1 GCA_903902035.1 uncultured Curvibacter sp.
ACAACGCCAACGATGCCATCAACATGTTGCAAACGGCCGACAGCTCGATGTCGACCCAAACCACCATGTTGCAAACCATGCGTACTTTGGCCATTCAAGCCTCGACGGGCACCTACTCGTCTTCGCAACGCAGCTACATGAATACCGAGTTCCAAGATTTGGCCACCCAGATCAACAGCATTTCCAGCCAAACGACCTGGAACAACATGACGCTGTTGAATGGCAAGGTCAATGGCAGCAGTTCTGCGGTCAGCTTCCAAGTGGGTGCAAATGCTGGCGACACCATCAAAGTGACGATTGGTTCCACTTCCTTGGCCACACTGATGGGTTCTTTCTCCAGCAGCACGGTGAACCTGACCTCCTCAGCCGATGCAGGGACGGCCTTGGCCAGCATCAATACGGCCCTCACGGCTTTGAACAGCCAGCGTGCCAATTTGGGCGGTGCGGTCAACCAGTTGACTTATGCTGCTGACAATCTGTCGTCGGTGAAGCAAAATGAGACTTCTTCACGCAGTCAGATCACCGACACCGATTACGCCACGGCCACCACCAGCCTGGCCAGTTCGCAAATCATTGCACAGGCGTCCTCGGCCATGTTGGCTCAAGCCAATCAAGAAGGCCAGAATGTTCTGAGCATCTTGAAGTCCGCCTAACCGAGTGAGTTTGTCATGGCTGCCAGCGCTCAACGCACCGTCATCACCTACGGTACTTTTGACCTCTTTCACAAGGGTCATGTTGAGTTGCTGCGCCGGGCACGCGCTTTGGGCACGCGTTTGATGGTCGGTTTGTCAACCGACAGCTTCAACGCCATCAAAGGAAAAACCTCCGCCATCAGCTACGAAGACCGCAAGCTGATGTTGGAGGCTTGCCGCTATGTGGACGGGGTTTTTCCGGAGTCCGATTGGGCTCAGAAGCCTGCAGACATTGTCCGCTTTGGGGCAGATGTGTTCGTCATGGGCGACGATTGGGCCGGCCGGTTTGATGACCTCGCTCGCTATTGCCATGTGTGCTATTTGTCACGCACACCGGGGGTTTCAAGTACTGAAATCAAGCACTTGTTGCAGCAACCCTTGACCTTCAGGATGCCAGCCATTCAGCCATGAGTTGATGGGTCCGTTGCTTGAGCAGTGGCGGAAAATGGAGGGAGGTTTGTGCTTTTTGCACGATGTGCCGCATTTTGTTGGCCGTGCAATTCATCAGAAAACCATTGACGATTTCCACCAATGCTTGCAATTGGTAGTCTTCGCTGCCGGGGTCTTCCAAAGCCGGGGAGTCCAGGGTCACCACATACTCACTGTTGGGTGTGCGCCAGTCACCGTAGTTTTCACTCAGGTTCGTCTCGAAATTGCTGGGGATCAGGAATTTTTCTCCCAGAAATTCATGCTCCAAGGGCTGGAATTTGGAGAAGTTGAAATACAGTGAATGCCCAATGTCAAAGGTAATGGCATGACGGAAATGGGTGCCACGGTCATGGAAAAAGAAAAAGTCCACCGGCATGCGCGTGCGGCAATGGGTGGCGGCGATCAGGTAGGTTTGTTCGCCTTTGAGGTCTCTGGCATCTATAAAGAACTCACCCGAGGCCGACAAGACGTCCATTAATTTGTACTGGTTTTCCCAGCCAATGATGCCCATGTCCACGTCTTTGTCGTGCGGCAGGATTTTGTTTTCACGGATGCATCCCAGCAAGGAACCCGAAATCAGCATGGCTGCGAGACCAGCGTCTCGCAAAATCCGGTTGACATCCTTGAGCACTTGTTCGGCCAGGCCCGAAGCAAAGACCTCATTGGTTTTGGTTTTGCGAGGTGCTTCGCCGTCCTGGAGCTTCTTTTCAAGCATCAGGCCGATGTATTTTTCCAAGAGATTGCGGGCTTGGGGCATGTCACCCGAACGCACATAAAGTTCGCTCAAGGTTTTGACCAGATTGGGCTGGTCCTCATAATTGGGAATCGACTTCATGGCGGCCCAGGCCCCGTCAACATCCCGGTTGTCCAGTCGCAATTTGCTCAGTTCCCACCACATCTCCTGGCCGATGGTGGCATAACTTTTGGGCGTGGCCGCAATCAGACCCCGCAGGCAGGGGTCCAGCGTTTTGAAATGCGAGCGCAACGCCATCATGGAGTCTTCGTGCGTTTCCATGATGGCACGGCTGGTCAACAACCAGGGCATGTCACTCTCATCGCATCCTTGCCACTGTTGGAAAAAGGGCAGCACGCTGCCAAATCTGCCTGCATCGCATAGCAGAAGCACCGCGTTCTCCCAATGGGTTTTGTCCCTGATCTTGCGCCCAAAGCCCAAAGGGGCCTCTGGGGGGTACTCGCTGTCCATGGCCTGAAACAATGCTTTGGCCAAGGCCATAAAAGGGTGCAGGCGGGTGGTTTCCAGTTGATTGGCTTGGGACCAGGCCTGCTGCCAAGTCAGCACTTTGCCCTTGACTTGGTAGGCCAGCAACTCGAATTCAAATTCAGCGACCCGGTTGGTATTGGCCTTGCCCAGGGTGGCCAACAGAATCACGCCTTCGTCAAAACCAATTTTCCGCGCTGTTCGCAAGACTTCGGTACTGAGGGCCTTGTCCAGACCAAATTGAAGCAAGGTGGCTTCGAGACCCCCGAAGTTTTGTTGTTTCAGTTGGGTGTGCAGGTCTTGTAAAAACTGAAGACTTTCTTCACGGATGTTCATGGTTTTCCTAGGGAAGGGTTGACCTCTATCAGCATGCATCTTTTATGCCATCAAGCCACGCAGAGGAAAGGACTGTCAATTAATCGTCGTTTGGGCCAGAAATGAGGGGGTTTTGGGTTGGCACGCTGTTTGCTGGGTATGTCTGAGATTTGACGTGAGGCATGGCCGTGATGTCTTGTCTTGAGAGTTAAAGAGTTTTCCCTTTTTTCATAAGGAGTTTTTTATGTCCATGATTATCAATACCAATGTGGATGCGATATTTGCGCAAAATGCCCTGACGTTGAACAACCAGTCACAAACCCAGGCCATGCAACAATTGTCCACGGGCAGTCAAATCAACAACGCCTCTGACAATGCGGCCGGCTTGTCGATTTCGCAAACCATGACCAGCCAAATCAATGGCTTGGGGCAGGCCATCGACAACGCCAACGATGCCATCAACATGTTGCAAACCGCCGATGCGTCAATGTCGACACAGTCCACCATGTTGCAAACCATGCGCACCCTGGCCATTCAGGCGACCACAGGCACCTATTCCGCCTCGCAACGCACTTACATGAACGACGAGTACCAAAATTTGGCGGCCCAAGTCACGGCCATTTCCAGCCAGACCTCTTGGAACAACATGACCCTGTTGAATGGGAAAATTGGTTCCGGCACCAATACCAGCCAGGTCACCTTCCAGGTCGGCGCCAATTCTGGCGACACCATCACAGCCACCATCACCAGCACTTCCTTAAAGTCCTTGATGGGGGGCGTCAGCTCGGTGGGCAGTTTGCTGAGCGTGTCCAGTGCCAACTCGACCTTGGCGCTGATTGACACCGCCTTGGCCGCGGTGAATTCGACCCGTGCGAACATCGGCGGGGTGGTCAACCAATTGACTTTCGCTACCGACAATTTGAATGCGGTAAAACAAAACGAAACCGCTTCGCGCAGTCAAATCACCGACACGGATTACGCCAAAGCAACGACCAACCTGGCCAAAGACCAGATCATTTCCCAAGCGGCCTCGGCCATGTTGGCTCAAGCCAACCAAGAGGGTCAAAACGTGTTGAGCATCTTGAAGTCGGCCTGATCCCCGCCTGCTTGGGCATTCTTTGGATCAAGAAGACGTCATGTCCGACAACGCGCAAGGCACCGTCGTCACCTATGGCACTTTTGACCTTTTTCACAAGGGTCATGTGGCATTGTTGCGCCGAGCCCGAGCCTTGGGGGGGCGGCTGCTGGTGGGGTTGTCCACCGATGATTTCAATGCCGTCAAGGGCAAAGTGGCTGCGGTCAGTTATGCAGACCGCAAACTCATGCTGGAAGCCTGTCGTTATGTCGACGGGGTCTTCCCGGAGCGGGACTGGGCGCAAAAACGCGCCGATATCCTGCGCTTTGGGGCCCAGGTCTTTGTCATGGGGGATGACTGGCGGGGTCAATTCGATGGTTTGAGTGACCTCTGCGAGGTGGTCTACCTGAGTCGAACCCCGAATGTCTCCAGCACCCAAATCAAAGCCAACTTGGCGATTTCACCCGCCAGAGCACCGGCGCTG
>CAIUTG010000069.1 GCA_903902035.1 uncultured Curvibacter sp.
CGCACAGCCATGGCCGCCGCGGCTCCGAAGAGGACCGCACGCGCCCGGTCATGACACCCCGGCGCCTGAGCGGGACGGCGCTGGAGCGGGCGCTGGACGCGGCCCTGCCGCAGACCCAGTGCACCCGCTGCGGCTACCCGGACTGCGAGGGGTATGCACAGGCCCTGGCCGAGGGCTTGGCCGACATCAACCAATGCCCGCCGGGGGGGGCCGAAGGGGTGCAACGTTTGAGCGCCCTCACCGGTCGGCCTGTTTTGGAACTGAATCCGGCGCATGGCCTGGAAGGCCCGCGCACGGTGGCCTTCATCGACGAAGCCTGGTGCATTGGTTGCACCCTGTGCCTGGACGCCTGCCCCACCGACGCGATCGTGGGGGCCAACAAACAAATGCACACCGTCATCGAGACCCATTGCACCGGCTGCGAGTTGTGCCTGCCAGTTTGCCCGGTGGATTGCATCGGCTTGGAAGTCGTGAACCCACAACGCACGGGTTGGGCGGCTTGGTCTGCACCGCAGGCGCAACACGCTTTGCAGCGTTACGAGCAGAAAAAAGCCCGCCTCGAAAAAACGGAGCGGGCTGAGCAGGAACGCAGCCAAAAAATGGCGGACGACTTGGCCCAAAAGGCCAAGGGGGCCGTGCTTCAGGCCGTGCTGGCGCGGGCCAAGGCCTCAAAGGCCTGAGTCACTTCCGGCGGGGCTTGCACCAGCTCGATCAAGACGCCCTCCCCCGAAATCGGGGCCTCTTCGTTGCCCTTGGGGTGTAAAAAACAAATGTCAAACCCCGCCGCACCGCGCCGAATGCCGCCAGGCGCAAAGCGAACCCCTTGCGCCGTCATCCATTCGACCGCCTTGGGCAAGTCATCGATCCACAGGCCAATGTGGTTCAACGGCGTGTTGTGAACCGCTGGTTTTTTGTCGGCATCCAGGGGCTGCATCAAATCGACTTCGACCTTGAAGGGGCCGCTGCCGATGGCGCAGATGTCTTCATCGACGTTTTCACGTTCGCTGACAAAGGTACCGGTTTTTTCCAAACCCAAAATGTCCACCCACAGGGTTTGCAGCTTGTGTTTGTTCAGCGCACCAATGGCAATTTGCTGGATGCCCAGCACCTTGAAAGGACGGCCTTGATGGTTTGAATTAGGCATGCAAATGGGCTCCGGCATGGTCATGACCATGGTCTTCGGCGTGGGCCGTCACTTGCTTGCCTTTCAGGCCCAATTTGGCCAACAACTCGATGTCGGCCTGCACATCGGGGTTGCCGGTGACCAAGAGCTTGTCTCCGTAGAAAATCGAATTCGCCCCCGCCATGAAGCACAGGGCTTGCACGGCATCGCCCAGCTGTTGGCGACCCGCCGACAAGCGCACGCGGGCCTTGGGCATCAAGATGCGGGCCACTGCAATCACGCGCACAAAATCCAACGGGTCAATTGGCTCAGAGTCGGCCAAAGGCGTGCCAGGCACGCGCACCAAGCTGTTGATGGGCACCGATTCTGGGTAGGGGTTCAGGTTGGCCAGCTGGGCCAGCAACCCAGCCCGGTGCACCGGCGCTTCGCCCATGCCCACAATGCCGCCGCAGCACACGCTGATGCCCGCAGCCCGCACATTTTTCAGGGTGTCCAAACGGTCCTGGTAGCTCCGGGTGTCCACCACCTCGGTGTAGTACTCGGGCGCCGTGTCCAGGTTGTGGTTGTAATAATCCAGGCCCGCGTCGCGCAAGGCGGTGGCCTGGTGTGGCGCCAACATGCCCAAGGTGGCGCAGGTTTGCAGGCCCAGGCCTTTGACGGCGCTCACCAACTCGGACATTTTCTCGATGTCGCGGTCTTTCGGGGCGCGCCACGCCGCGCCCATGCAAAAGCGGGTGGCCCCAGCGTCTTTGGCGGCTTGAGCGGCTTGCACCACGGCGTCCACCGCCATCAATTTTTGAGCCTCGACGCCGGTGTCGAACTCGGCAGACTGCGGGCAATATCCGCAGTTTTCAGGACAGCCCCCGGTTTTCACCGACAGCAGCGTCGCCAACTCAATGTCCCCTGCGGGCCAATGTTGGCGGTGTACTTGCTGGGCCTCCAACAACAGATCCAAAAATGGTTTCTCCAGCAAGGCCTGCACCTCGCTCACGGGCCAGCGCTCCTCGCCTGCGGCCGAGGTCGACGCCGCCTGGGACGCGGTTGGCGTGCGACTCTTGATGAATTGAACCGGTTGTTCCGCCACCCTGTCGGTGGCTGTGCCTGATGTCATGCAAACTCCAAAATGATCTGATCCACGGCCAGGGACTCACCCTTGCCAGCCGCTATTTTGCCTACAACCCCGTCCTGGGCGGCAAAAAGGATATTTTCCATCTTCATGGCCTCGATCACCGCGAGCTTTTCACCCGCCTGAACCTTCTGGCCCGGCTGCACCGCAATGTCCACCAACAAGCCGGGCATGGGCGACAGCAAGAACTTGCTCAGGTCGGGCGGGGCTTTGTAGGGCATCAACTGGTGCAACTCGGCCGCACGGGGCGACAACACCAAGGCCTCGATTTGGGTGCCATTGTGTGAAACCCGAAAGGCCAATGGGTTCTTGGAGGTGCCCCGCTCAAGCTGAGCGGTGAACGGCTTGCCATTCACTAAGCCCTCCATCCGAATGCTTCCCAAGCGAGACTCACTTTGCAAGGCATAGGCCTGGCCGTCAACGGTGACCAAGGCCCCTTCTGCCCCCTCGATCACGGTCACACCCCATGACTTGGTTTGGCCCTCTTTGCCCAAAACCACCACGGTGTATTCATCGCTTACCTTGACGCCGTGGCCTGGCAATTGACCCGTGATGCCCGCGGCCCGGTCGCGCAAGCGGCGGTTTTGATAGGCGGCCAAGGCCACCAAAAAGGCCGGATCGCTGTGGGGCACGTCTTCCGCAAAAAAACCTTTGCTGTAGTTTTCAGCAATGAAGCCGGTGTTGAAATCCCCCCCCACAAATTTGGGGTGCGCCAACAAAGCGGCCTGGAACGGGATGTTGCTGCTGATGCCCCGGATGACAAAGCCATTCAGGGCTTCGCGCATTTTGGCAATCGCCTCCGTGCGGTCTTTGCCGTGCACGATGAGCTTGGCGATCATCGAGTCATAAAACATCGGGATTTCACCGCCATCCGTCACGCCGGTGTCCACCCGCACCCCATACAAATTCTGGGTGTTGCCTTGGAACATGGTTTCAAGGGGCGGCTGAAAATTCACCAAGCGCCCGGTTGAAGGCAGGAAGTTGCGGAACGGGTCTTCGGCGTTGATGCGGCACTCCAGGGCCCAGCCCTCGCGCTTGACCTCGGCTTGCGTCAGGGGCAGTTTCTCGCCAGCGGCCACGCGGATCATCAGCTCCACCAGATCAAGGCCGGTGATGCACTCGGTGACCGGGTGTTCGACCTGCAAACGGGTGTTCATTTCGAGGAAGTAGAAATCCTGGTCCTTGCCGACCACGAACTCCACCGTCCCGGCACTTTGGTATTTCACGGCCTTGGCCAAAGCCACGGCCTGCTCGCCCATGGCCTTTCGGGTGGCTTCGCTGATGAAGGGGCTCGGGGCCTCCTCGATCACCTTTTGGTGACGGCGCTGGATCGAGCACTCGCGCTCATTCAGGTAGATCACGTTGCCGTGGCTGTCGCCCAGAATTTGAATTTCAATGTGGCGCGGCTCTTGGACGAATTTTTCAATGAAGATGCGGTCGTCGCCAAAGCTGTTGCGGGCCTCGTTCTGGCAGCTGGCAAAGCCTTCAAAGGCTTCCTTGTCGTTGAAGGCCACGCGCAGGCCCTTGCCCCCCCCGCCGGCCGAGGCCTTGATCATCACGGGGTAGCCAATGCCCTTGGCAATTTCCACCGCCTGCTCGGGGCCTTGAATCGCGTCGTTGTAGCCTGGGATGGTGTTGACCTGGGCTTCTTTGGCCAGCTTCTTGGAGGCGATCTTGTCGCCCATGGCCGCAATGCTGAAGTGGCGCGGGCCAATGAAGGCCATGCCTTCGTCTTCGACGCGTTTGGCAAAGGCTTCGTTTTCACTCAAAAAACCATAGCCGGGGTGAATGGCTTCGGCGCCGGTGGCCTTGGCCGCCGCGATGATTTTGTCGGCCACCAAATACGACTCACGCGAGGCGGCGGGCCCAATCAGCACGGCCTCGTCGGCCATCGCCACATGACGGGCCTCTTTGTCGGCCTCGGAATAAACGGCCACGGTTTGAATGCCCATTTTTTTGGCGGTGGCCATCACGCGGCAAGCGATTTCGCCCCGGTTGGCGATCAGGATTTTCTTGAACATGTTCTTCTCTCCAATTCAACGAGCGATTACAGCGGAATGTTCCCGTGCTTGCGCCAGGGGTTTTCGAGTTTTTTGTCCTTCAACATCGCCAAGCTGCGGCAAATGCGTTTGCGGGTTTCGCTGGGCAGGATCACATCGTCAATGAAACCCCGGGCCCCGGCCACAAAGGGGTTGGCAAAACGGGCCTTGTATTCGGCTTCCTTGGCGGCCAGTTTTTCGGGGTCGCCCTTGTCTTCGCGGAAGATGATTTCCACCGCGCCCTTGGCCCCCATCACGGCAATCTCGGCGTTGGGCCAGGCCAGGTTCACGTCGCCGCGCAGGTGTTTGGAGGCCATCACGTCGTAGGCGCCGCCGTAGGCTTTGCGGGTGATGATGGTGATTTTTGGCACGGTGCATTCGGCATAGGCATAAAGCAATTTGGCCCCGTGTTTGATGATGCCGCCAAACTCTTGCGAGGTGCCGGGCATGAAGCCGGGCACGTCCACAAAGGTCACCACAGGAATGTTGAAGGCATCGCAAAAACGCACAAAGCGCGCGGCCTTGATGGAGCTCTTGATGTCCAGGCAGCCCGCCAAGACCAAGGGCTGGTTGGCCACGATGCCGACCGACTGGCCGTCCATGCGGGCAAAGCCGATCAGGATGTTCTTGGCGTACTCGGGTTGCAGCTCGAAGAAGTCGCCGTCGTCCACGGTTTTGAGGATCAGCTCCTTCATGTCGTAGGGCTTGTTCGGGTTGTCGGGCACCAAGGTGTTCAGGCTCAACTCACGGCGATCGGCCGGATCACCGCTGGGGCGCACAGGGGCCTTTTCGCGGTTGTTCAGGGGCAGGTAGTTGTAGAGGCGGCGCAGCATCAACAGGGCTTCAACGTCGTTCTCAAAGGCCAGATCGGCCACACCGCTCTTGGTGGTGTGGGTGATGGCCCCCCCCAGTTCTTCGGCCGTGACTTCTTCATGGGTCACGGTTTTGACGACTTCGGGGCCAGTGACGAACATGTACGAGCTGTCCTTGACCATGAAAATGAAGTCGGTCATGGCGGGCGAATACACCGCGCCGCCTGCTGAGGGCCCCATGATCAGGCTGATTTGGGGCACCACGCCGCTGGCCAACACATTTTTTTGGAACACATCGGCGTAGCCACCGAGCGAGGCCACGCCTTCTTGAATGCGGGCGCCGCCCGAGTCATTCAGGCCGATCACGGGGGCGCCGACCTTCATGGCCTGGTCCATGACTTTGCAAATTTTCTCGGCATGGGCTTCCGACAAAGCGCCCCCAAACACCGTGAAGTCCTGGCTGTAGACAAAGGCCAGTCGGCCATTGATCATGCCGTACCCCGTCACCACCCCGTCGCCGGGGATTTTGGTGTCGGCCATGCCGAAATCGGTGCAACGGTGTTCGACGAACATGTCCCATTCTTCAAAGGTGCCTTCATCGAGCAGCAACTCGATGCGTTCGCGGGCGGTCAATTTGCCTTTTTTGTGTTGTGCGGCAATGCGCTTTTCGCCGCCGCCCAAGCGGGCCGCTGCGCGCTTGCGCTCCAGTTGTTCGAGGATGTCTTGCATGGGTCAACCTTTCTCTGTATTCAAATTCATCAATCAGTGGCTGTTTTGGCGCCACAAATCCAACAATTGGCGGGCGGCTCGGGTCGCGGGCAGTCGGGACGCGGCGACCTCATTGAGCAGATGCGGCAAGGCCTGCTTGACCTCGGCATGGGCGGCAAAGGATTGCTTCAAGCCCGCCTCGATGCGCTCCCACATCCAGTTCAAGTCTTGCTTTTGGCGTCGCGTGCGCAACTGGCCATTGCTGTTTTGCAGGGACTGGAAGTCCTGCACCGTTTTCCAGAAGGCCTCGACACCTTGCCCCAGCAGGGCACTTAGCTGAATCACCTTGGGGTGCCAAATGGCCGCGTCGTGGTGGGCGTGTTCGGGATTGCCGTGCAGGCCCAACAAGCGCAAGGAAGAGGTGATTTGGGCTTCGGCCCGGGTCGCGGCATGGGCATCGAGGTCGGCTTTGTTGATGAGCACCAAGTCGGCCAGCTCCATCACGCCTTTTTTGATGGCCTGCAGATCATCACCGGCATTGGGCAGTTGCATCAGCACGAACAAGTCGGTCATGCCCGCGACGGCCACTTCGCTTTGGCCCACGCCCACGGTTTCAACGATCACCACATCGTAGCCCGCCGCTTCGCAGACCAGAATCGCCTCGCGGGTTTTTTCGGCGACGCCGCCCAGATTGCCACTGCTGGGGCTGGGGCGAATGTAGGCTTGGGGCTGCACCGAGAGCTGCTCCATGCGGGTTTTGTCGCC
>CAIUTG010000070.1 GCA_903902035.1 uncultured Curvibacter sp.
CCCAACAGCTCGCGATCGGGCTCCAGCTCTTCCCGGATTTCAGCGCAAATGCGCATCAAGTCGGCCCGTGCCGCCTCGCGATGTCGTTGGCAAAAGGTCAGGGTCATGCCCTCCTCCACCCACTGCGCCACCGCCACACCACGCCGCGCCGGGTCCAGGCCGATGATGTGACGCACCAACACATCGTCGCCCAATTGACCGGTGCGCTTGCGTTGCAATGCGGTCGAACCCCCTGCACCTTGGGCTTCGGTGAGTCCCACCAAGGTTGAGCGCACCACCGCGAGCGCTTCTTGCACCTGCGCCGTGGGCGCTGGCGCGCCTGAAAAACTGACGTGGAGTTGCAGGTCGCGCAACAACACATCCAGGGCGGGCTCATGGTCCAGTGTCAACACCAAGTTGCCATCCACCGAGGTGATTTGATGGGTCGCCGCCACCGGCTGGCAGCCCTGAGTCACCCGGGAAACCAGGCCCACATTTTCACCAAAGGCCACGCCACTCAAGCCGCCTTGAAACACCCCACGGGTCGCCCCTTGGCCTTTGAGGGTGCTGTCCGAGGCAATCGCAAATTGCACCGCGTTCGTGCGGCTGGCCGCTACCCCGCCAAACAAATAGGTGGCCGAAGTTCGCTCGGCCAGCTCTGTCAGCAATTCGGACAATTCGGGGGTATGACCATCCGCATGCACCAAGGCCATGTGGGCCTCAAAACCCAGCCCCAAAGGGGCCACGCCAGAAAAAACTCGGTAGTCCTGCGGCGACACGTCACACAACATCACGGCCATGCCCGGCTCGTCAAAATACTCCGCATTGTTGGTCGCCACCCCCACCCCGACCGTGCCACTCCAGTCGGTCACTTCTGCCAGCTCTGACGTCCACCAGTCCAGCAAATCCTGGGCCTGCGCTGCGTAATGGTCGGTGATGTAGATCAGTCCCAAAGAGGGGACCGCCTCTCGCTTGACCAATTGCGCACGCAATTGGGCCAACACCAAAGCCGCCGCAATCTGCCACTGCGGATGGGTCGCGTGACCGTAAGGAAAAGCACTCATAAAGGCGGTTTGGGTTTGCCCGTTTTTTTAGCTGCCGCTGGGGTACTGCGCTTGACGCCGGGTTTAGAGGGGGATTTGGGGGAGGCTTTGGAAGAAGGTTTGGGCGTTTTGGCCGCAGCCGATGCCTTGCCCAAGTCAACCTTCTGAATGGGCACCTCTTTCAGCACCTGCGCGGCAATTTGCTGGAACTGCTGGGTCACAGCGCCCCACCAGGCCAAGGGATCAACCGCGCCCTTTTCTGCCGTCGCCGTCGCCGAGGCCGGGGCCGCTTCTTTTTCAGTCCCGCTCACAATTTTGGCTATGGTTTGGGCTTCGGTTTGGGGTCCGGTTGGCAGGTCTGGCGCAGGCTCGTTCTTGGCGGGCGTGGGTTTGACTTGGAAGGCCGAGGCCAAGTCGCCCATGCTGACATTCATCGCGCTCAAGGTGCTGAGTGTCATTTTTTGCACTTCCAGCGCCTGAATGGTGGCGCTCAGGGCGCGCGAGTTTTGTTCCAACCAAAACTGCACCGCCTTCAACTCTTCGATGCGCTTTTGGATGTCTTCCACATTCAAGGTCGGCGCGACCCACGCCCCCACCCCTGCAGAAGGACCGCTGTTCTTGGCCGCTGCTTGGGTGAGGTTTTGCAAAAAATCAAAACCAGGAACCAACTTGCCAAAATCAAAAGCCGTGGATTGGGTCGCCGTTTCGCTCATAAAGCCTCCTGAAACATCGTCAAAGCCAAACACAGCTCACAGAATACAGCATGGCCACAGTCAAATGAGCGACGCCAAGCCCGCCTGGGCCTCTCTAAGATGACCGACCTGTCTGATACTTTGGAGAACCCATGCTCAAACTCTGTGGCTTTGCGGCCAGCAATTACTACAACAAAGTCAAAATTGCCTTGCTCGAAAAGGGCTTGGCTTTCGAAGAGGTGCTGGCTTGGGTCGGCGAGGTCGATTTGCAGGCCAGTCCACTGGGCAAGGTGCCCTACCTGATCACCGAACACGGCACCCTGTGCGAATCCGAGGTCATCATGAATTACCTCGAAGACGCCTACCCCGAGCACCCCTTGATGCCCAGCGATGCTTTTGGCAAAGCCAAGGTTCGCGAGCTGGACCTCTTTCTTGAATTGCACCTGGAATTGGTGGCCCGCCAGCTTTACCCCCAGGCTTTCTTTGGCGCAACCCTCAGTGAGCGCACCATCGAAAAAATTGAAGTGCAATTGACCAAAAACATCGCCGCCTTTGCCCAACTGGCCCACTTCGACACGCCTTTCCTGGCAGGCGCTCAAATGAGCTTGGCCGACTGTGCGGCTTATGTTCATCTGCCCCTTCTCAGCAGCGCCACCAAGCAGGTTTATGGCCGTGACTTTTTGGCCGATTTGCCGGTTCGGGATTATTTGAAACGCTTGGCCGAAAAGCCCTATATGGCCCAGGTCAATGCAGACCGCAAAGCCAACTCTGCCTTGATGATGGCACGCCGCTTAGAGGCAAAATGAGCATCCGCTGAATTTTGATTGTCGACCATGCCCGCCTCTGCTGCCCCAGCTTCTTTCACCTTGGCCTATGCCTGCGTCTTGATCGCCGCCATGCTGCCGCTGGTGTGTGCGGGCATTGCCAAATCGGGCAAATTCAAAACACCGCCCGACCAAGGTGGTTACGACAACCAGGCACCCCGGGCCTGGTTGGCCCACCAGGACAGCTGGCGCGCTCGCGCCAATGCGGCCCAAGCCAACAGCTTTGAGGGCCTGCCCTTTTTCATTGGCGGGGTCATCATTGCCCACCAATTGGGCGCCGCGCAAAGCTGGATCGATGCCCTGGCCGTGACTTACATCCTGTGCCGTGGGGTCTACATCACCAGCTATGTCAAAAATTGGGCCGCCTTGCGCAGCTGGGTTTGGGCGCTGGGTTTGGCTTGCAACATAGCCCTCTTGTTTGCTGGGCGTTCATGACGCCCATTCGCATCGCCATCGCTGGGGTTGGCGCGATCGGCCAGGCCCATCTGGCGGTGGTGCAAAAAAGCCCTTTCGTCACGCTGTCGGCCCTCGTTGACCCCTCGCCCGAAGCGGCCCAGATCGCCCACAAGGCCGGTGTCCCGTTGTACAACACCCTGGACAACCTTTTGGCCCAGGATCGCCCGGATGGCGTGGTCTTGGCCACACCCAACCCCTTGCATGTGCCCCAGGCTTTGCAGTGTGTGGCTGCGGGTTTGCCCATTTTGTTGGAAAAGCCTTTGGCGACTTCTGTCGCTGAGGGCGAGAAACTGGTGCGCGCGGCTGAACAGCAGGATGCCAAGATTTTGGTGGGTCACCACCGGGCGCACAGCCCCCTCATGGCCAAAGCCTGCGAAGTGGTGAGGTCGGGGCAATTGGGCCAACTGGTCAGCGTGGTGGGCAGCGCCCTTTTCTTTAAACCCGACCGCTATTTCGACGACCACCCCTGGCGCAAAGAAAAAGGCGCGGGCCCGCTTCTGGTGAACCTGATTCATGAAATTCACAATCTGCGCATGTTGTGTGGCGAAATCACCGCAGTGCAGGCCTTTTCGAGCAACGCCATTCGGGGCTTCGCTGTGGAAGACACCGTCAGCATTGCTTTGCGCTTTGCCAATGGCGCATTGGGCACTTTCATGCTGTCAGACACCGCCGCTTGCGCACGCAGCTGGGAGCAGACTTCGCAAGAGAACCCAGCCTACACCAGCTATTCAGACGAGGATTGCTACGTCATCAGTGGCACCCAAGGCAGCTTGTCGGTGCCCACCATGCGGCTCAAAACCTACCCTCGCCGTGAGGACAGGTCTTGGTGGAACGCCTTTTCAGAGACGGTGGTGGAGGTGGTGCGTGACGACCCGCTCCAACACCAAATGGCCCACTTTGCGGCCGTGGTGCGCGGCGAAACCCAGCCCCTGGTCAGCGCCCGCGACGGCCTGCAAAACCTGCGCGTGACGGAAGCCATCGCTCAAGCCGCGGCCAGTGGCAGCACGGTTCATTTGTGAGCGTTGGTTGATGGTTGTGGTGCCCTCGGGCTTGGCGGCGATTGGCTGGGCCTATTCAGGCCTAGGAATCAAGCGGTAAGAAATGAGTCGGCCGTCGCCATCCACTTGAACCAACGCCATTTCGCCGGCCGCCACGCTTTCGCCAATGAACTCGGCAATGTTGACTTCATGCGTCACCAAGATCAAGACTTGTTGGTGCTTTGACCTCATTTTCTGCGCGATGAATTGCTCAAGCTCGTTGCGATTTTGCTTGGCATTGTTCATATCGACAAAGAAAGAAGACAAAACCGGGGCCACTTGAAAGCCACCCAAATCGAGTCCTTGGGCCGTGTCTTTGCAACGGCACCAAGGACTCGAATAAACCAGGGCCGATGGGATGCCTTGCTTTTTCAGCCATGCACCAATCACCACCGCTTGGTGTTTGCCTTCCGCGCTGAGGTTGCGCTGCGTGCTGCAATCATCGAGCTTGAAGTTAGCGGGGTCGCCAATGCCTGGCGCCCTCGTGTGACGCACAAGCAGCAAGTAACCCGGCGATTCGAGTTGGGCTGACAGCTCGCTGGCCTGCGATGAAAAGGGCCATGCCAAGGCCCCGAATGCACAGAGCAGGCCAAGGCGGCTTATGCAGAACAAAGCCACTCGCCGAATCGAGGTCATGGTTTCAACTGGGTTCATGATTTGGGTTCTGGTTTGGGTTGTGTCTTGAGTGCTGGCGTTGGTGCTCTGCGCATCAACGCTTGTTGTGCAATCAACTCTTTGGTTGCGGGGGAGAGCCTGTTGAGATTTTTTAGCTGCATCAGCATGCGCGGATTTTTAGCCAAATGATCAGCGTGCTGGTTGAGGTAATCCCAATACAAAGTGGTGAATGGGCAAGCTGTTTCACCCACTGATTCTGCTGGATTAAAACGACATTCTTTGCAGTGGTTGCTCATGCGGTCGATGTATTTTCCACTCGCCACATAAGGTTTGCTGGCCATGAGTCCGCCATCGGCAAATTGGCTCATGCCCAGGGTGTTGGGCAGCTCCACCCATTCAACGGCATCCACATAGACGCCCAGATACCAAGCGTGGACTTCCTTGGGACGGACGCCCAAGAGCAAGGCATAAAGTCCAGTCACCATCAGGCGTTGAATGTGATGCGCGTAACCATGCTTCAGGGTTAGCTGAATGGCGTCGCGCAGACAGGCCATGTCGGTTTCGCCGGTCCAATAAAAATCGGGCAAAGGCACCTGGGCATTCGAAGCATTGAGTTCAAGGTACCCCGGCATCTGTGTCCAATAAATGCCTCTGACGTATTCGCGCCAGCCCAAAATTTGCCGTACAAAGCCTTCGACCGCCTCAATGGGTGCGTGACCCTGGTTGAACGCCTGAACAGCCGCTTCCAACACTTCTTTAGGGTGCAGCAGTTTCAAATTCAGGGCGCAAGAAAGGTGGGAGTGATAGAGCCAAACTTCGCCCGCCCACAGAGCGTCTTGGTAAAGGCCGAAGAAGGGAAGGCGGTGCGTCACGAATTCTTTCAAGGCTTGCAGGGCCTGTGCACGTGTCACGGGCCAGCCAAAAAATTCCAGTGAGCCTGGGTGATGAGAAAAGCGCTGTTGCACCAATTCAATCACCGCCTGCGTGATGTCATCGGCGGCAAACCGGGTCGGGGCAGGCAAGACACCGGGGCCGCCTTTGCCAAAACTGCCACGGTTGTCTGAATCAAAGTTCCATTGCCCACCGACCGGGTTTTTGCCCTCCATCAACACGCCAGTTTTATGTCGAAGTTCGCGGTAAAAATACTCCAAGCGAAGCTGCTTGCGGCCAGCCGCATGTTGGCTGAATTCACGCACAGTGCTAAAGAAATAGGTGTCGTCCCGAATTTCCAATTCCAAGCCATGCGCTTTTGCGCTGGCGCGCAAACTTTGCAGTACGCGCCAATCACCAGGCGCGGTCATGATCAATCGTTGGGGTTTGGTGAGCGCAATGGCCTTGGTGAGTTCGCCCGCCAAGGTGCCGGCGTTGTCTGGGTGATCAATCTCGCTGTAAATGACCTGCCAATTTTTCTCGCGCAAGTCGGCCGCAAAGTGGCGCATGGCGCTTAAAAAAACCGTGATGCGTTGTTTACCCGAAGTCACATGCGTCGACTCTTCATCGACCTCGGCCATCCATACCGCATCTTGCTGAGGATCAAAATCCGCGAAAGCACTGGCATCTTGATTGAGTTGATCACCCAACACCAAAATCAAGTGACGTACAGGAGAGGTCATGTGGAATGCCTTAAAAGTCAAAGCCCAGTTGTCGTTTGTCAGTCGCCTTGGATGGGGTCGATTTCTGACGAGGCGACAGGGTTCTACGCGAGGCGTGTTGTTCGATCACAGCGATTTTTCCGGCTTTGATTTCAGGATTTTGGCGTCGGTCGTGCAGGCGTTTTTTGGACTCACGGGTGGCAGTGGCCAAATCCACCAAGGGCATGGGAACCGGGGAACGCACTTGGCAAGGCGGGTGAGCGCTTGCCATCAGATCCTCGGGCTTTGCCTCCAAAAGGTGGGGGGGCATTCGCCACGGCTCAAACAGCCAAGTGTCTGGCACGCGGTGCATGTATTGCAGCCAATGTCTGACAAAGCGCCCCTGTGGGTCGTGGTCTTGCGCTTGCTTGATGGGGTTGTAAACCCGGGTGGTGTTGATGCCCGTGGTGCCAGATTGCATTTGCAATTGGCTCCAATGAATGCCCGGTTCGTAGTCCAGAAACTGGGTGGCCAACCACTCCCCGACCGGCCGCCAATGCAGCCAAAGCGGGTAGGCCGCAACCGACACCAACATGGCACGCATTCGAAAATTAAGCCACCCGGTTTCCCTCAGCATGGCAACGCACGCGTCCACCATGGGCCAGCCAGTGCACCCAGCTTTGAGGGCTTCAAAATAATCGGGGTTGAAGTCGTGCTCGCGCAAGCCGTCGTAGCCCCGGTGCATGTTGCGCCATTCAATGGCGGGCTCACTCTCCAGTTTCTGGATGAAGTGGCAATGCCAATACAAGCGACTGATGAACGTCGCCAGACCGGCGCGGTGTCGACCCGCTTGCGGCGGGAGCTGGGCACTGAATTGTCGGGTATTCTGCACCACTTCGCGCATGCTGATGCACCCAAATGCCAAGTAAGGCGATAAGCGAGAACAAGCCTGCGGCGCTGAAAGGGGCGAGGAGATGCCGCCTCGATAGGCGAGGCTGCGGTCCTCCAAAAAATGCGCCAGCGTTCTCAAAGCCAACCGGCGGCCGCCGCGTTGCCGAAGCGGCGGGTTGTGCTGCAAATGAGCAGGTGCGGCCATCAAAAACGGGGCGCGGGCAGGGTCCGTGGCAGACAAAGAAGCCCGCCAGAAGGTCAAAGGGCGTGGATTTTGGATGGGCGAGCCCATGTGCTCTTCCCAAGCGCTTTGCCAAAGGTTGCGGTTTTTGAGCCGACGCACCACCCCAAATTGAGGGAACTCTCGCCAAACAACGGCTTGTGTTTTGCACCAGGCCGCCACCTTTCGGTCCCGCTGGTAGGTCCAGCCGTTGCCGGTTTCTTCGTGTGAGTAAAGGCCCGAGAAGGGCGCTTCGTGCCAGATTCGTGACAACACTTCGACCATGTCGCCAGTCAAAACTTCAAGTTGACCCCCCAGTTGGCGCAGATGCGCGTCCAAGTCTTGCAAAGATTCCCGCACAAACTCAAAATGCTGAAGGGCCGCATCGGGCTGCAACCACAGCTCGGGCTCAACGACGTAGAGGCATCGCACCGGCCCCTGTTGGGCGGCAGTTTGAAGCGCTGCATGGTCTTGCCAGCGCAAGTCGCGTTTGAACCAAACCAGGGCATAGCTCATGGCTTGGCAGTCTTTGCCTTGTTTTGACGGCAAGCCTCTGAGCAGTACAGGACATGCTCCCAGTTCTTAGCCCAAGCTTTTCGCCAAGTCATGTCACGACCACAGGTTTGACAGGGCTTGCTGGGTAAGCTTTTTTTGTTTCCTTTGAAGCTCAGCTTGGACGGCATTTTTTCAAACCAAGAGGGGTTGGTAAGTTCAGCCGGGATCGTAACTGACAGACAGAAAATCGGGTTTGAATCACCGATTAGTACAGGGGTCTCTTCCGAGGACCCTCGGGAAAATAGCCAGACAGTGTGGGGGTCGTGTGCTTTGCGCTGCGCCCACAAACAGAAACACCGCAGCCTCTTGCGAAACTGCGGTGTGAAGCTGGTGGCCTGGGACGGGATCGAACCATCGACACGCGGATTTTCAATCCGCTGCTCTACCAACTGAGCTACCGGGCCTTGGAAGAAAGATTATAGCAGCTAAGCGCGCCCTGCACGGGGCCCATTCAAGAAACTTGCTCGGCCAGCAAAATCAGCTCTTTGGTCTTGCCCACCAAGTCAGCCAGCTTGAACGGCTTCATCAAAGTGGCCCTGATTCCAAGGGCATTGAAAGAGTCTTGCCCCATCAGCTCGGCAATCACGTCAATTGCGCCCGAGGCCACAATGACTGGCAACTGGGGGTGGGTTTTGGTCAATCGGTGAATCAACTCGGCACCATTCATGCCCGGCATCATGAGGTCGGTGATGACCAGGTCCACTTTGATTTCAGAAATCCAGGTCAGCGCCTCCAGGCCGTCGGCCGCGCCGACCACACGAAAGCCTTCCGTTTCCAAGACTTCTTGCAAGCCACTTTTGAGCAGCTCATCATCTTCAATCAAAAGGACCGTTTTCAATTGACTTCCTTTGGCATAGGGGTGACATCAAATTACCGAGCCTTTGATCCTAACCCCATTCCTTGACCGCAGCCAGAAACAGCTAGACTCAAGTCAATCAAGGAAGAGGATCAAATGGTTCAAGGATTGGTTCAACTGCTACTTTTTCAGGCGCTCGGCGAAGTGGCCTCCAGGTTCATGCTGCCCTTGATGCCCGGTCCAGTTTTAGGCTTAGTGCTTTTGGTGGCTTACCTGATGGTGTCAAAGAGCATTCCCGCCAACATGGGCCTGGTGGCGCAGGGCCTGCTCGACAACCTGGGCTTGTTGTTTGTTCCTGCAGCGGTTGGGGTGGTGCTTTATTTGCCTTTGCTTCAATCCAATTGGCTGGCTTTGAGCCTGGTGTTGTGCCTGAGCGTGATGGTCACCATTGGCACGACCGCCCTGGTGTTGAAGTTGCTGGCTCACCGCTTGGAGAAATGACCCCCGATGCCTCCAATTTCTGAAATATGGGTTTACCTGTCTGGCAGCCCTTTGCTGGCTCTTTTTTTGACCTTGGGCGCTTATTTTATCGGCACAACGGTTTATCAAAAATCAAATCGCTCGTCTTTGGCGAATCCGGTTTTGATTGCGGTGATTCTGGTGGCCGGGGTCATTCAATGGATTGGCATGCCTTACAAAACCTATTTTGAAGGCGCGCAGTTCGTCCATTTTTTACTGGGTACCGCCACGGTTGCTCTGGCGATCCCCATTTACAAAGCCATCGACACCCTCAAAGCCAGGGTGTGGATTTTGTTGCCCGGCTTGGTGGTTGGCAGCGCGACCTCGGTGGTCTCTGCCGTTTCATTGGCCTATGCGCTGAAGCTGGACCCCGCCTTGGTGGGTGGACTTTATGCCAAGTCCGTCACCGCACCCATCGCCATGGGCATTGCCGAGCGCTTGCACACTTCGCCCACCCTGACGGCAATCTATGCCGTGGTCACCGGCATTTTGGGTGCCATTCTGGGGCGCTTCGTGCTGGACGCCCTGAAAATCAAAGCCTGGTGGCAGCGCGGCTTTGCCATGGGTTTGGCCGCGCACGGCATCGGCACTTCGCGCGCCTTCAGCGTCAGCGCCGAGGCGGGCACCTATGCCAGCTTGGCAATGGGGCTCAATGGGGTCATGAGTGCGGTGTTGATTCCTGTCTTGATTCAACCCTTTTGATCCATGAACTCACGCAAAACATGGCTAACGGTGCTGGCCTTTGCCGCCATCGGTCTGGCCTTGAACCTCTTGCCCTATGCGCGCCTGTGGCCCACGCCGGTCAACCCCAAAGCGCCCGGTGACACCACTTTGTTTGGCGACCCGAGTTGCCAGCGCTGGTCCCAGCTCAGCCGAGCCAGCAAATCAGCTTGGTTGCAAGCGGTGTTGACGCCTTTGAACCGGGTTTATTTGGAAGAGCACCGAAATGGCCCAAGCGCGCCCCATGACCCGTTGGCGAACCCAGCCGACTGGCAAGCCGTGGCAACCAGCGTGGACGCTTTTTGCGCCAGCGCCCCTGAACCAGAACAGCTCAAGGCCATGCAAGGCGCGACCGATTATTTAACGGCACACTACTGACCGATCAACGCAACCAGTCATTCAGGTTTTGGGCACGGGGTTGGCCTAGGATTTTCTGAACTTTGCCACGTCGGTCCACCAACACAATGTAGGGCGTCACATCGGGCCAGCTGGGGTCCACACTGGCGCGAACCGCAGGCTCATAGCCGTCAAAGGCGTACAACGCATGCATCCCATGGAAGTGACCCGCATGGTGCTGCGCCTTGACCCCCTGCACGTCCATCATGACCACGGCCAGCCAGGGAGCAGGGCGGTTGGCAGCCAAGGCTTTTTCAGCCCGACTGTGCAAGGCGTCAAACGCTTCCACGCAGGTGCTGCAATAAGAGGTGGTGAACAAATAAGCCGCAGGCCGGGGGCCTTTTTGGCGCACCTGTTCCCAGGTGTTTTCGTCCCATGGTTTGACCTCGGTTGCCTGAGTGGCGTCACCCACTGGGTGCGCCAACACGGGCGTTGTGCCCAGGGCCCCAGCGAGACACAGTCCGATCAGGACGATGAGGTGCCTGTTCAAGCCGCGTCGGCCCGACTCAAAGTTGAATTTCATGAAGCTGTACCTCCTGGGGCAAATGCCACACCACCACCAAACGCGCGCCTTGCTGCGCCAGCCTGGGGTGGTCATTGGGGCCTGCGGTTTCGGCCAAGGTTCTCAACACAAAGGTGTGCCCACCATCCCGCGAAGTCCAAGACCTCAATTGGGTCGCCTTGCCCGTGAAGGCGCGCCAGACAATCACCACGGTGTCACCATGAGAGGCCACGTCTGCATGCTCAGCCCTTGCATCGGGCAACATGCGCAAGCTGCTCGGTACGGGTGCGCCTTGGGCATTCAGCCGGGCATAGCGAACCCCTGCCACGGCTTGACGCAGCCCAAACCAAACCGCATGGTAGGCCCCGTCCTGTTGCGCCAAAGCCAGGCCCGGCCCGTGGTGCGGACAAGCCTTGATGTGCCAATCGTCGAAAGTGGCCCGTTGAATTCGATTCGGTGGCGCTGACAAATTGGCAAAGCCATGGTCACGGGTGTCTTGACCAAAGACATGCCGCCACATCGCCACCATCTGGCCCTGGGGGTTTTCCAACAAGGCAATGCGGCAACACTCGCAGGAGTGATCGGCCACTTTGGTGTCGGGGCCAAAAGTGGCCCCACCGTCCAGGGAGGTGGCCTGGTAAATCGCAGCCCCCTCATAGGCAATGCCACTGTCTTTGGCGGGTTGATCACGCTTGTCCACCCAGACCGCGTGCAAGGCCCCCGCATGGTCAAATGCAATGGATTCAAAGCGGTGGGTAATGATTTGTTGGTCTGCATGCACCGTCAAGGGCGCCGAAAAAGTTTGCCCATCGTCCTGCGAATGCAGCATGCGAATCCAACCGGTGTAAGGCTTGCTCAAGGGCCGGGTGTAGCTGATCACTGCCCAGTGGTGAGGACCAAACGCCAACTTGGGTCGGTTCTCACCATCGGCAGAGATTTCGTCGCCCCCGGTGTCCAACACCTGCGGGGCGTCCCAATGCGCCAGATCAGCGGCTTGTGTGTGTTGCACAAACAAATGCTGGCTGGCATCCAAACCCACCACCCACAAACGGCCTTGACCATCAAACGCGGTGCCCAAGGCCAATTGGTTCTTGGCCATGCCCTCATGCCCGGCATGACCGGCATGGCCCGTGTGGCCGGCTGGTGCCGCCTGTTCGGATTCATCATGGGCATGCACCAGGCCCGCAAGCGCCAACAAGGAGATCGCCAAGACCCGTCGCAGCGAGCGGGGTTTGAAGTGGGGGTGGGATGTCATGGTCAGAAACGATAACGCAAACCGAGGTTCAAGGTTCGGGGTGGCGACAAGGTCATGCCCTGTGGCTGGCTGGCCGTGTAGGTGCTGTCCTGGTACTGTTTGTTGAACAGATTGGTGGCCCGGAAAAACACATCGGTGGCCTTGTCAAACTGGTAGTTCAGGCTGGCATTGAACAAGGTGTTGCTGCCTTGCACCGAGCTGGGCGCGCCAGCCGGGGTGCCGTAGGCATACGCCAAGGGGCCAATCCAGTACAACTGGGCATACGCCGTCCATTGTGCGTTTGGCTTCCAGGTCGCCGAGGTCGAGAAGGTTTCTCTGGGCACACCGGTCAATTGGGTAAACAAAGGCGTGCTCACACCATTCCAGGCGCTGGTCAGGTAGGTGCGCGTGAGGGTGTAGAAGGAATCCAAAGTCAGGGCTTGGCTGGCGGTCCAGCTGCCGGTCAACTCCAGGCCACTCGCTACCCCATTTTGGTTGTTGGAGTAGTAACTCACGGTGCCACCGCCACAGTTGGTGGTGTTCGGCGTGGTGAGCGAGGTGCTGCAAAGGTTGATGACGGCTTGGGGCTCCGATGCGCCGGGGGACACATTCGCGGTGGCGATCATGTTTTTGATCACGTCATTGAAATAAGTCGCCCCGAATCGGAAGTCACTCGCCTTGTAATCCGTGCCCAACTCCCAACCATTCACGGTTTCGGGATTCAAGTTCGGGTTGGCGATGGAGGTGCCGTAGCTGCGGGTTTGGTTGTTCAAACCCGGCGCTCTGAACGCCCTGAAGGCGTTACCGCGTGCAGCCCAGCCCTCACCCAAATCCCAGTGAAAAGCAATCGAAGGATCGAACTGCGTCTTGGAGGTGCTGGGTGCCGGGCCACTGCCGGGGGAGATGCCGTAGGCCACCGTGTCCAGGCTGTAAGAGCGGTCGCTGTTGGACCAAGCGTCCATGCGAGCGCTGGCGGTGATTTGCAAGGCTTCAGCGGGGCTGATTTTCACTTGTCCAAAAACACCGGTGAAGGTTTGTTCACCCGTCCCTTTGGCCACACCATTCAGGTTCTCAGGAGCGCTCGTCGAAATGGGCGCCTTGTAATAGGTCTCTTGGTCATGCACCGACAGTTGACGCAGATCCGCACCGACTTGCCAGTTCTGCAACCAGCCGCTGTTGATTTGCGCGGCATAGACCGTGGAGCCACCGCGCTCGGTGTAAAACTGCAGGCCTTGTTGGCTGAAGTAATTGATCACCGGGTTGCTGGCGTTGGTGGCTTGGGCCAGCGTCACGGGCGTGGTGGCCGATTTGCATGAGCTGCCCACCAAATAACAACTGGCCCCATTGGTCTTGTCAAACTGCACATTCTGTGCCCACAGGCGGCTGTCCAAGACGCTGTCGCTGCTCAAGACATTCGTCAGACCCGCACTGACATTGGGGCTGGTCTGAAGGTTCTGGCCAAAGGCGCCATACAGGTTCTGGTCTTGCACGTCGTAACCGACCCGCACAAAGCCTTTGGTGTCTGCCGAGGGCTTGAAGAAGAGCGTCGCCTGGTAGTCCGTGTTGGAGTCGTTGGGCGGTTTCTTGCCAGGGTACATCCACAGGTATGGGGCTGGCGTGGTTTGGTAGCCATCGGTATGAAATCGATTGGCTGACAGGTTCACACTCAAGGCGTCGGAGATCACCACACTCTTGCTGGCCGACTCCGAATTGGTGCCGAAAGAGCCTGCGCTGACCGCCACTTCGCCACTGTCTGTTTTGGGTTTGCGGGTGATGATGTTGACCACCCCCCACACGGCCGAGCTGCCCCACAAACTGGAGGCCCCGCCCCGCATCACCTCAACTTGTTCGATGGAGGACAGCGGCACCCGGAACCATTGGGTGGTTTGGTAGAACGGGTCCATGATGGGCACGCCATCCAACAAAACCAGGACCTTGCCATTGCCCAGGCCCCGCATCTTGGTGGAGGTGCCGGTCGGGTCTGACTCGTAAGAGGGCGCGCCCGAAAAATTGAAGCCCGGCACGGTGCGCAGCAATTGGTCCAGCGACAAGGCGCTGGACTTGTCAATGTCCTGCCTGGTGATCACGGTGGTGTGGGTGGGCATTTGGTCCAAGGACGTGGCATTGCGGCTGGCGGCAATCGTGATTTGGATGGGGGCCAACGTCTCGTCGGGGTTGGTGGACTGGGTCTGGGCCGACGCGTTGGCTTGCAAACTCAAAATCAAGGCGGCAACGCCAGTTTGAAGCAGACTCAATGGGAAAGAGAAATTGTTTTTCATGTTCAATTTAATTTTTAGCAATGTTGATTCAAGCGGCACAGGCCTTACATGGCCATGTGCTCATGGTGGCTCGTGGGCATCCCGGGCTGGGCCACAGGGAAATCCATTTCAAGCTCGCCGGCTTTTTCAAATTTCAATTTGATTTTGACTTGGTCGCCCAAGTTGAAAGGCGCTTTGATGCCCATGATCATCAAGTGATAAGCGCCGGGCTTGAGCTCGACGGTCTGGCCGCTGGGCAGCGCCAATTCGCTGACTTCACTCATCTTCATGACATCGCCCTGCATGCCCATGAAATGCAGCTGCACCCTGCCCGCGCTGCTCGAACTGGCAGACAGCAGCTTGTCGGCAGGCCCTGCATTGGTGATTTTCAAATAGCCCGCCGAGTTGCTTTGGCCCGGCAGGGTCGGTTTCACATAAGCATTCTGTACGGTCAAAGCGCCCAGTTGCGCTGGCTGCGCCCAAGCCAAACTCAGGCCACCTGCCCAAGCCATGAAAGCCAATGCAGCCATGCGCAGGCCTGCTTGCAGGGCCTGCAAAGAAAAACGGTTTTTCATCTATACCTCGCCAACCCAGTCTCACGCCGGGTCATGAATGAAGGGCGTGGCAATGCGCCACGAACGAATCAAATCAAGGCGAAAGGCAGGGGTGGGGCTTGGGCAGGCTGCAGCACCCACGCAAAGCGTGCGGCTCGGGCCTGAAGATAAAGAGGCGGCACCCAATGGCTCGGTTGACCGAGCTCAAAACGCAGCAAGGGCGCGCTGGCAGGCCCCCCACTGACATGGTGCAAAGTACAAAGCGGGCAATGGCTGTCACCGCTTTGATGCGAGGCATCCCCGTCTGCGTCATGCGGCCCGGTTGCGGAGCAAACCTCATCGGTGACAGCACCCAAGGTCGTGTGGTTCAAGCCCAAAGCCTGAGAAACCGAGGGCAACAAAAATCCCCACAGCAGGACCGCAATGGCCAGCCAGTGTAAGAAAGAAGTGCGACGCCAGGTTTGCATGGGATGGGGCATTAATTTCGCCTATTCTAGTGACTTGTCCTTGCCCTCAACTGACCCATGGCCCCAGACGCCGCGATCCCGCCATCCCCCCCAAGCCGAAACCCCGCTGTGGAAGCGGCGTTCCAACAAGCCCTGGGCCTGCACAAAACCCATCAGGTCCAGGCCGCTTTGGCGGCTTATGCTCAAGTCTTGGCGCTGGAACCGCATCATTACCAAGCCCTTTTATTCGCAGGCAGCTTGTGCGTGGCACAGCAACAGTACCCCCAGGCAGCGCTCTACCTGGGGCGTGCCAGCGCCATCCGCAGCGATGACCCCGCGTTGTTCACCAATTTGGGGGTGGCCTTCCATGAGCTCAAGCTGTGGGAAGCGGCCTTGGCCAGCCACGACCACGCCCTCCAATTGCAGCCCCAAGTGGCCGAATGGCACAACAACCGTGGCAACACTTTGCAGGCAATGCGGCGCTGGGGTGAGGCCATGGCCAGTTATGAGCAGGCCCTGCAACTCAAGCCCCACTTTGCCAATGCCTTGAACAACCGAGGGGTGGTTTTGCGCGAATTGGGCCGCTGGGATGAGGCCTGTGAGAGTTACGCGCAAGCCCTGCGGGCCGACCCCGCACACGCTCAAGCCCATTACAACCTGGGCCAATTACTCAAAAGCCAAGGCCAGTGGGATCTGGCGTTGACGCACCTTGCGCAAGCGTTGGCACTCAAGCCCGACTACCCGGATTTACCGGGACTGGTGCTGCACACACAAATGATGCTTTGCGATTGGACCGAGTTTGAAGGGCGTCGACACGCCCTGGTGGAATCGGTCAAACAAAATGCCGCACGCCCTGCCCCCCAAAACCAGCCGGTGACGCCCCCCTTTCCCATGTTGGCCTTGTGTGATGACCCCGCCTTGCACCGCCAAGCGGCCAGTGTCTGGGCCAATCACCAGTTCTTTGCGGCCCAGCTCCTCCCCAGAGCACCCACCACGTCGCCGACAGCGCTCGGTCCCGAACGGCCCGCCCGGCTCAAGCTGGGCTATTTTTCAGCCGACTTTCATGAACACGCCACCCTGCATTTGATGGCCGAATTGTTTGAGTTGCACGACCGGTCGCGCTTTGAGGTGTCTGTTTTTTCTTATGGCCCCCGGATCGAAGACGCCGCCAGGCAACGTCTGCGCCGAAGTGTGGACCATTTTCTAGAGCTGGGCCCGGTGTCCGATGCCCAGGCGGCAGAACTGGCGCGGCACCGGGGCATTCACATCGCTTTGGACCTGAAAGGCTATACCGAATCGGCACGCCTGGGCATCTTTGCGCACCGGGCTGCACCGGTTCAAATCGCTTATCTGGGCTACCCTGGCCCCCTTGGGACACCCTTCATGGACTTTGTGCTGGCTGACCCGGTGGTCATCCCACCACAAGAGCGTCAACACTACAGCGAACAAGTTTTGGATTTGCCTGGGGCTTACCAGGTGAATGACCGCCAGCGGCCCTTGCCCAATTTTGGCGATGCGCAACAGGTCCTGCACCAACGCCAACACTGCGGTCTGCCCCCATCGGGTTTTGTGTTTTGTTGCTTCAACCAAAGTTACAAGATCCTGCCTGAGGTTTTCGACACCTGGATGCGCTTGCTGCACCAGGTGCCTGGCAGCGTGCTGTGGCTGTTGGAAAGCCACCCCGTCGCCCACCACAATTTGCGACAGCAAGCCAAAGCCCGGGGCCTGGCAGCCGAGCGGCTGGTGTTTGCCCCTCGCCTGTCAAAGACCGACCATTTGGCCCGCCATGTTTGCGCTGATTTATTTTTGGACACCTGGCCCTACAACGCCCACACCACCGCCAGCGACGCCCTGTGGGCTGGTTTGCCGCTCTTGACGCGGACCGGCCGCAGTTTTGCCAGCCGGGTGGGTGCCAGCCTGCTTCACGGCGTGGGGCTGCCGGAACTGATCACCGAGGACACACAAGCCTACGAAACCAAAGCCTTGCAATTGGCGCAAAACCCAGAACAGTTAAAAGGTTTGCGCGACAAGCTGGTGCAGGCACGCACGCACGCGCCCTTGTTTGACAGCCCGGGCTTTACCCAAGCTTTTGAAGCGGTTTTGGAGCGGGCTTGGGCTCAGGCCAGCAAATTCAAAACACCGCCCAACTGACTGTCGCTGTTGGTAGAGGTATCGCCCCCAAGGCTGCTCAACAAAGGATCGAGGGCGGCGGCGCCGGTCGCACTGGAAATGGAACTGGAACTGCTGCTGGTGCTGCCGTTGCCTTCGATTTCGCTGATGATGGCTTGCCAAGTCGTTGCTGAGCTGGCGGTACCCGCCGTGCTGCTCAGGCCGCTGTTTGAAGTGCTCGGGTCGTCACTCAAGGCAGAAAACAAATCGCTGGCGCCAGAACTGCTGCTGGCGCTGCCTGTCACCCCGGCAATGAAACTTTGTTGGCTGGCTTGCGCGGCATTTTCAATGGTCTGAATTTGTGCGGCCCAAGCACTGCCGGCAGAACTCACGCTCAAACTGCTCATGACCGGCTCAGGCGAACAGATTCAACAAGGTGCCAACGCCAGACAGACCGCCAGTGCTCATGCCACCGACCAATCCGCCCACCGTCTTGGCCAGGCTGGAACTGGCTGGGCTGGCGGCTTCAGGCTGGGTGCCCGGCAGGGTAAAAGTGGCGCTGCTGGGCGCGGACTTGGCCTTGCTGCTGGCTTGGGTTTGGTTCAGCATGCTCCATGCATTCATGCCTGAATTGATGCCATTGATGCTCATAAAAAATCCTTTTGGAGGGGGCCCCTCACAGGAAGTGATTGGCCGGTGTTCATGACAAAGCACTTTTCAGGCCAGGGAATAAGCGGCAAGAGTTTGCCGAACCCATGGCAAGGCCCCTAGAATTCGGCCAAATCATGAATCGCCCCGCTTGACCACCGACCCAACGCCCCCACCCGACCTGCTGTTGCCACAGGCTTTGGCCTTGCACCAACAAGGTCAATTGGCCGCAGCGGCAAACATTTACCAAGCCATCCTGGCCACAGAACCCCTGCACTACAACGCCCTGCAACTGCTGGGCACGGTCTGCGCCCAAACCGGGCAATTCGGTCCTGCGGTGACTCTGTTTGAGAAAGCCCTGACCCTGGACGCCCAAAACCCCACGGTCTGGAACAACCTGGGCAATGCCTTGACTGCGCTGGGCCAAGCGGCGGCGGCTTTGCCACGTTATGACCGGGCGATTGCCTTGGCACCCGAGGTGCCTGATTTTTATTTCAACCGGGGCAATGCCCACAAAGCCTTGAGCCAATGGGAAGCGGCTTTGCAGGACTATGCGGCGGCCATTGCGCGTCAGCCTGGCTATGCCCAGGCCCTCAACAACCAAGGCATTGTGTTGAAACAACTCCAGCGCCTGCCCGAGGCCCAGCGCAGCTATGAGGCCGCATTGGCACTGCAGCCCCATTGGGCCGATGCCCACAACAACCTGGGCAATGTGTTGAAAGACATGGGGCATGCGCAAGCCGCCCTCGCGCATTACGATCAGGCCCTGGCCCTGCAACCCGAATATGCAAACGCCCACTACAACCGGGCCTTGGTCCTGAGTGAGTTGGGTCGGTTCAAAGAAGCCCAGCACGCTTACCAGCAAGCCCTGCGCTGGGCCCCCCAGCACGCTGAGAGCCATTACAACTTGGGCAAGCTGCATCAGGACGACAAAGACCTGGAAGCCGCCCTGGCTTGCTATGACCAAGCGCTGGCTTGTCAGCCGCATTTCAGCCAGGCGCACAACAACCGGGGCAATGTGCTGCAACTGCTAAATCAGTGGCCCGCAGCCTTGGCGGCTTATCAGCAAGCCATTGCGTTGGAGCCCACTTGGCCACAAGCGCACTACAACGCGGGCGTGGTCTACCAAGCCATGCAGCAATGGCCGCAAGCCATCGCCTGTTTTGAGCAAGCCTTGGCCCTCCACGCCAATTACCCCGAGGCCTATTACAACCTGGGGGTCGTGCGCCAAGAGCAAAAACAATTGCCCCAAGCCCTGGCCTTGTACGAACACGCCCTCGCCTTGCGCCCCGATTACGACTACCTCAGCGGCATCCGTTTGTATGCACAATTGAATGTGGCGGATTGGACCGATTTCGCGAGCCGTTCCCAAGCCTTGGACCAGGCGGTCCAAAGGGGCCACAAAGCCTCGCCGCCGTTTTCTTACCTGCCTTTGAGCGACTCGCCCGAGCTGCAAAAACGCTGTGCGCAAACCTGGGTGGCCGACAAATACCCCAGCGACCCTGCGCTGGGGGCGCTCTCCCACGGGAGCCATGAAACCCCGTCACGGCGAATCAAGGTGGGGTATTTTTCACCGGACTTTCGCGAGCATGCCGTGTCTTTTCTGACCGCTGAATGGTTTGAGCTACACGACCCTGTGGGTTTTGAGACATTTGCCTTTTCTTTGTCACCCCCCCGCCTGGACAGCAGCGGCGCTGGCCTTGACCCGATGCGGGCTCGGCTGCAACAGGCCTTTGATCATTTTTTGGAAGTTGACCACTTGAGCGACCTCGACATCGCCCGCCAAGCACGCGCCTTGGGCTTGGATGTGGCGGTCGATTTGTGCGGCTTCACCGGTCAGCACCGCATGGGGGTTTTTGCCGCGCGCGCTGCGCCGCTCCAGATCAGCTACCTGGGTTATCTGGGCACTTCGGGCGCCCCTTACATGGATTACCTGGTTGCCGACGAGGTTTTGGTGCCCGCCCATGAGGCGGCGCATTACAGCGAAAAAATTCTCTACCTGCCTTGCTACCAGGTGAACGACCGCCAGCGCCCCCAGGTGATGGCCAAACTCGACACCGACCCGGTTGCCAGGGTCGACCTGCGCCGCGCCCAAGGCTTGCCCGAAAAGGGCTTTGTGTACGTTTGTTTTAACAACCCCTACAAAATCAACCCCGCAGTGTTTGACGACTGGATGGCCATTTTGCAGGCCGTTCCCGACAGCGTGTTGTGGTTGTTGACAGAGCACCCTGACTACGAATCGCAATTGAGAAGCCAAGCCGAACTGCGTGGGGTGGCGGCACAACGCCTGGTGTTTGCGCCCCGGGCCGAGCGCCAGCCCTACCTCGACCGCTACGCCCTGGCCGATTTGTTTTTGGACACCCGCCCCTACAACGCCGGCACCACGGCCAGCGATGCGCTGTGGGCGGGCCTGCCCGTGTTGACCTGCCCAGGCCGCAGTTTCAGCAGCCGCATGGCGGCGAGTTTGTTGACCGGTTTGAACTGCCCCGAGCTGATCGCCAGCGACCGTTTGACCTATGTGCAAAAAGCCATTGAATGGGGCCGAACGGGCACCCAACAATTGAAGGCCGCGTTGGCCGAGCGCCGTTGGCAAGCTCCCCTGTTCGACACCCCCCGGTTTGCCCGCGCTTGGGAAGCCGCCTTGATTCAACTCCTTTCCTCACAAAAACACCCCACCGACCAGGACACCTCATGCGCACCTCTCTGACCTCAATCGCCTGCCTTGGCGGCTTGTTGGGCCACGCCGTCATGGCGCAAACCCCCACTGATTCACCCAGTCCAGCCCAAGTGGTTGAAACAATGGAGCAACTCAACGGCATCACCCCTGGGGCCCGACGCAACCATGTGGTGGGCGTGTGCGCCAGTGGCTACTTTGTGGGCAACCCCAAAGTCCAAGCCTATTCTCGTTCACCGCTTTTCAGCGGCGAGCGCATCCCGGTTGTGGCGCGTTTTTCGCTGGCGGGCGGCAACCCCAAAGCCCCCGACACGGCCCGCAGTCCACGCGGTCTGGCGCTGGCGCTTCGCGTCTCCGAAAATCAGGTGCAACACTTCACCTTGCTGAATGTGCCCGTTTTTGGCGCAGCCCAACCCCAAACCTTTTATGAGGCGCTGCTGGCGGCCAAGCCCGACCCAGCAACCGGCAAGCCCCACCCTGAAGCGCAAAAAACTTTTTTAGCGACCCACCCCGACGCCCAGCCCTTGGCACAGTTCATGGCCAGCCACAACCCACCGGCCAGCTACGCACAAAGTGATTTTTACGGCATTCACACCTTCAAACTCATCAATGCCCAGGACGAGGCTCAACTGGTGCGCTGGCGCTTTGAGCCCAGCCTGGGGGTGTTGCGCTTGAGCGATGAAGAAATGAAAACCCGGCCCAGCCGTTTCTTGGAGCAAGACCTGCAAGCGCGTTTGAGCCAAGGCCCCTTGCATTGGCAAATGGTGCTGACCTTGGGCCAAGCCGACGATGAACAGCACAACCCCACGGTGCGTTGGCCACAGAACCGCCCGGAAATTCAGGCCGGTGAATTGACCCTGACGGCCAGCAGCCCCGAGGTTTCTGCCGAAGGAAAAGGCCCCTGCACCCAGATCAATTTTGACCCCTTGGTCATGAGCGATGGCGTGGCCCCGACCGACGACCCGATTTTGTTGTTCCGCTCCCCGGCTTATGCCAACTCTTACGTCAAGCGGCTGACGGGTCAGTAAGCCGAAGGCCTCATCGGTTCAGCCCTTCCAGGGCCAACAATGCGGCCTTGTTTTGCAAACCCCCGGCATAGCCCGTCAATTGGCCATTGGCGCCAATGACCCGATGACAAGGCACGATGATGGCCAACGGGTTGCGCCCATTGGCGGCCCCCACGGCACGCACCGCGCTGGCTTGTCCCATGGCCGCGGCCTGTTGTCCATAAGTCCAGGTGCGGCCCCAGGGAATTTGACACAGCGCCGCCCAAGCGGCCTTTTGAAAAGGCGTTCCATGCCAACTCAAAGGCAGGTCAAACACCCGCCTTTGGCCCGCAAAGTATTCATGCAATTCTTCTTGGGCCTGTTGCAGCACCGGCACTTGGGAGCGCGAAGACGGAGCCGGTCCAGACCAGAACTGGACATCGGTCAGCCCCGCTTCATCGGCCCCCAAAAGCAACAAACCGAGTGGAGATTTCCAAGTGACAAACGCGCGGGTTGCTCGTTGCGTCTGGGAAGACTTGGACATGGCCCGCGCCCCTAAGCTTTTTTAGTCCGCCCCAGGTCCACCCCGAGTTGCCGCAATTTGCGGTACAGGTGGGTGCGCTCCAAGCCCGTCTTGTCGGCCACCCGGGTCATGGAGCCGTGCTCTTGCTCCAGGTGGTACTCAAAATAGGCCTTCTCGAAACTGTCACGCGCCTCGCGCAAAGGCAATTCAAAATGAACCCAGTTGGGGACCACGGGGGCCGGCGCGACCGGTGCCACCACCGGCTCGGGCGCGCCCATGGGTGTCGGGGCCGTGCCCTCCCAGGCGGGTGCAACAGCGGCCAGGGCCGGTGCGGGCGGGGCCGGCGAAGCAAAGAGGGAGGCCGCAGAACTTGCCGCCACAGACACCGCTTTGCGCATCAGGCCCCTGGCCAAAGCCTGCTCGACGGCCTTCAACAACTTTTGCAGCGTGATGGGTTTTTCAAGAAATGAAAAGGCACCGATGCGGGTGGCCTCCACCGCCGTTTCAATCGTGGCATGCCCGCTCATCATGATCACCGGCATGGTCAGGGTGGCGCTGGCCGCCCACTCTTTGAGCAAACTGACACCATCGGTGTCGGGCATCCAGATGTCCAACAACACCAAATCGAACTCTGCTTTTTGGCGTGCCTCACGGGCCTGCGCCGCGTTCTCCGCCAACTCCACTTGATGACCTTCGTCATTCAAAATTTCGGAGAGCAGGTCGCGAATGCCCAGCTCATCGTCCACCACCAAGATATTGGCCATTGTTGCGTTTTCTCTTTGACTGAAATTCAGGAGGTTGGGAGTTCAATCGGCTGTTCTGCCTTGAATGATAGCGAGACTTTTGCCCCCACGATATGGTCATTTTCCTGCACATTGGACAGGTCGATGCGCGCCCCGTGGTCATCCACAATTTTTTTGACTACGGCCAAACCCAGGCCGGTGCCCTTGGTTTTGGTGGTGACATAAGGTTCAAATGCACGCTTCAAAATGGCATCTGCAAAGCCGGTGCCGTGGTCGCGCACCACCAAACGAACCCGCTGCGCCGACTCACTCCACTGGGTGCTGATTTCCACCCCAGGCGGCTGACCGCCTTCTCCGCTGACGGCTTCACAAGCGTCCTGGGCATTTTGTAATAAGTTGTGAATCACTTGCCGCAGTTGCTGAGGATCTCCTTGAATGGGCGGGCAACGCGGGTCCAAGCTCACTTGCAACTCCCCTGGCGCGCCTGCTTGACTGGGGTCCGCGCCATAGAGCTGCACCACGTCGGTGACCAGATCGTTCAGATTGAGCGACTCCAAATGGGCTGCGGGCAAACGGGCGTAATCACGGAATTCATTGACCAAGCGCTTCATGGCGTCCACCTGATCGACGATGGTTTTGACCGACTTGGTCAACACCGCCTGCTCGGGGGGCGCCACTTTGCCTGACAACTTCATCTCCAGGCGTTCGGCAGAAAGTTGAATGGGCGTCAAGGGGTTCTTGATTTCATGGGCCAAGCGCCGCGCCACCTCACCCCAGGCTTGCGCCCGTTGCGCCGAGACAATTTGCGTGATGTCGTCGAACACCAGCAACTGGGCCTGCCCCGGCAAGGCAGCCGCCCGTGTGACCAGGGTCAAGTTGTGGGGCTCATGGAGCGCGGTATCGCGGTGCTTGCTGGCCAGGCTCAACTCAAAGGACTGCTGCCAATGGTCCGATCCATGCGGTTGAACCGGGTCATTCAGCACTGCCTTGAGCTGGGCATCGACGCGCTCGGCAAATGGGCGCAGGCCCGGAATTTGGTCCAAGGTTTTACCCAAATGCGGTGTCAGAGGCAGGCCCAAAATCCGCATGGCCCCAGGGTTGGCAGAAAGCAGATGCCCCTGCTCGTCCAGCACCATCACGCCGGCGGTCAGGTTGTCCAGAATGGTTTGCAGATTGGCGCGGGCGGTGCTGACCTCGTTCATGGTTTGATCCACCGTGGCCCGGGCCTCAAAGAGCTGTTGCGTCATGTCTGCAAAAGCGCGGGTCAAGCCCCCCAACTCGTCTTTGTTGCTCAATGCGGCTTTGGGGCTGAGGTTGCCCAGGGACACTTCACGCACCCCTTCGGCCAGCACCAGCAGGGGACGCGCCAGCTGGTTGCCCAGCAACACGGCCAAAATGATGGAGCCCAAGACCGCCAGAAACAGGCTCAGGGTCAAGGTGGCAATGTACATGCGCTGCAAGCCCACCCGACCCAAAGCCCGCTCCTGGTACTCGCGGTTGGCGACTTCTACCGCCAGGGCATTGGCGACCAAGGCATCCGGCATCGCCACCGTCACCTGCAAAATGCGGGGCTCAGCAAACAGCCCCAGCCGCGCCTCAGGCACCAACGCAAAAGCACGGATGTGGGCGCGCCCACCTGGCGTGCCATTGTTGGCCGCGTTCAACTCCACCTCGTCCAAGCCCTCGACCATGGCCACAGCGGGTTGGTTTTTGAGTCGCCGCAAAATGGCCGAAGAGGGGCGCTCCGGACTGAGCTGAAAGCGCGAAGCGCCTGCACTGGCCAGAACCGTGCCATTCATGGACCATGCCACCACATCGTCGGCACCCAATTGCTCGCGGATGCGGTCCACCACCAAGGGCATCGCCGCGCCATCCAAATCTCGCAGCGATTCAGCGGCCACCTGGGTTTTTTTGGCCCAATCACTGGACAAGGTGTCCAAGGACGTTCGCCCCAAACTGACCCCCGCCGACAAAGCGCTTTCCACCTTCACGTCAAACCAGCTCTCAATGGAGCGCGAGACAAATTGATAGGAAACCCCGTAAATCAACAGCCCCGGCATGAAGCCAACAAAGGCAAAGATGGCGGCCAGCTTGACCAACAACTGACTGCCATAGCGCCCCTGCTTGAGCCGCCAATACAAACGCAGTCCGGCCCCCACGATCACCGCCAGCAGCAATCCCGCCACCACCAGATTCAGGGCAAACAACCGGACATAGTTGCGCTCATACAGCTCCCGGTTGTTGGTGGCCTGGGTCAACAAAAACAGCAACACCAAGCCCAGAATACCGGCCACCGCAGCCCCCAGCACCAACAGAATCCGCACCACCCGCGAACTCCAGTGGTGCCGGTCCGTTGTGCTCGAGGAGGGGGCCGAACTCAACGCACCGACTCCGCCGTCAAGGTCAGGGTTTGACTGGCCGACAAATTCCAATCGGGCCGGTCACTGACGCCAAACTGAAAAGGGCGTGGCAATTGCGAAACATCCAATTTGAAGCTGAAACTCAACTCCTCCTTGCCATCCAGGGCAACGTCCTTGACGGGGGCGATTTTCCAATCTGCGATGCGCCGCACTGCCGCCAGCGCATCGTGAAGCTCATCGAAGCTTTGCCCCAGGGTCACCCCCAAGCCCGAATAATTGATGGGGGCATTGGACACTTGCAAGCGCCAACGGCGCGTCAGGGGTTGGTAGGCCAGGCGGTAGTAACGCAATGCCGTGCTGACGTGCTTGTCATACCAGTACCAGCGTTTTTTCAACACACTGGCTTCGGCGACAAAATAAAGTGGGATGCCTTTTTCAGCAGCGTCAACGACCAGGGGGGGCAGCTCCAGGTGAATGGCGGCCGAGAGCATCAGTTGGTCTTCGCCCCGTTCCAGTCGCACCTCATGGACTTCAATGCCGGCATTGAGGGGCGACACCAGTTCGGTCGCCCTGGCAGGCGTTGCGAACAGCACGCCCACACTCCACCACAGCGTCAACAGCAGCACCAGGAGGCCCGCCAACCCGCGAGGGGCCCACCGCAGGCGTGCGCTGACCACGGCTTCAACTTTGCCGTCGTTTTTGCAGCAAGGCATAGAAAAATCCATCGTGGTCAATGGCGCCATCTTGAATCGGATTATCGGTGGCTTTCACCGCATCCCACGCCGAAGTGGGCAACAAATGGCCTGGAGAAGGTGCCAACGTGGCTTCTGGGTGGTGTCGCAAAAAGGCGGTCACCTGATCCTGGCCCTCGGCTTTGAAAACCGAGCAAGTGCAGTACAGCAACCGCCCGCCCGGTTTGAGCAAAGGCCAAAGTACGGACAGCAGCCCAGCCTGGGTCACGGCCAGCTGAGCCACATCGCTTTCGCGACGCAACCAGCGCACATCGGGGTGGCGGCGCACAATGCCCGACGCGGTACAGGGCGCGTCCAACAAAATGCCGTCGTAAAGCGTGGCAGGGGTCTGAGGGCCCCACCAGGAGGCGGGCTCTTGCGCATCGGCCACCAAGACCTGCGCGCTCAAAGCCGGGGTGGTCAGCTGCAGCCGCGCCAAGGTGTTGTCGATGCGGCTGCAACGCTCCGCGTCGATGTCCAAGGCCACCAGATCGGCTGGGGTGTCTTTTTGTTGCAGCCATTCCAGCAGGTGGGCGGTTTTGCCACCGGGTGCGGCGCAGGCATCGAGCAATTTCAAACGCTCGCCGGGTGCCGCGTGCAAGCCCTGCAACAACAGGGGCGCCGCCGATTGCGCACCGGCGTCTTGCACCGAGACGGCACCGCTGGAAAAACCAGGCAAGGCGTCCACCGGACAAGGCTTGAGCAGCATCAACGCCTGCTCGCCCACGCGCACACTGGCCATGCCGGCTTGTTGCAAGCGGTCCTGGTAGGCGGCCACGCTGTGCTGCCCCAGGTTGACCCGCAAGGTCATGCTGGCACGGCCCGCATTGGTCTGCAACACCGCCTGCCAGTGCTGGGGGTGGTCTTTGCGCAAACGGTCAATCCACCAACGGGGGTGATTCCATCGGGCCACCGGCTCTTGCGCCACACTGTCAAGCAAGGTGTTTTGCTCGCGCAAGAAGCGCCGCAAGCAGGCATTGACGAAGGCGGCCTGGCTGCGGGTGGTGTTTTGGCGTTTGGCCGCCTCCACCGCCTGATCAACCAGGGTGAAGGGTTCATAAGGCGCTTGTTCGGGGTCGAGTGCCAAGGCCAAGGCCGTGCACAGCAAGGCTTCCACGGCGGGGGGTGGGGTGCGGGGTGCCAACTTGCGACGCAGCGCCTCGGCCTGTCCCAACACCCGCAGCACATGGAACAGCAAGGCTTGCACACCAGGCCGCTGTGCCGCGCTCAGGCCATCCAGGGCGCGCGTGGCCGAAGCACCGCCCCGCACGGCCAACAAGACCTGGGCGGTGAGTTGCAGTTGCTGCCAAAGGGGGATCGAAAGGGGAAACGGGCTGGCTGAATTCATGGGGGATTGGCTTGCACCCAGGCCACGGGAACCGCAGGGCGATAGTTCAATAGTTTGGCCAACAAAAAGGCGGGAAATTGGGCAATGGCCTGGTTGTACTGATGCACGGCCTGGTTAAAGGTGGCCACCGCCGCTTGGTCTTGTTGCAGCAAGGCGACCATGGCCTGCGGCGGGGTCCCGATCACGTTGACGTCTTCCATCTGGGCGCGAACCTGGGTCCAGGCGGCACTGAGTTCTTGCATCAAGGGCACATCCAGGGGCTTGGCTTTGGCGGCTTGCAAGGCTTTTTTGAAGGGCTCCAAGTCCATGTTGACCGGCCTCGCCCAGGCATCCAGCAGCAGCACCGAGGCCGAGGCATGCACTTCCATCCAGGCCAGGTGCATGAACCATTGCGACTCCAGCAGGCCAAAGGCATGGCGGGCCGCAGCGCGCAAGCGCACGATGCGCTTGTTCACCCCCAAAACCCAGCACAACAAGAGCGCGAGCGACAACCACACCCACCAAGGCTGGTCCCAAACAGCGAAGCTGGCCACCCGATCTGCGGTGTCGGCCACCTCCCCTGCCTCCACGGTCTCGGGCACCCCCGCTACGGCTTGCGCGTCCATCGACTGATTCTCCAAAAAAACAACCCCGCCGATCGTACGTCATTCGCACGACACGGCGGGGACTCATCGAAGTGACTGAACCGAATTACTCGGCGGCAGCGCCTTCGCTGGCTTCGCGGGCCTCTTGGTCAGAGGCCAAGTCGGCTGCTTCGGCTTCGGCGATGGCGCGGCGCTCGGCGTCGTCCATCAGGTCCTTGGCTTTGCGAGCCTGGTGATAGGCCATGCCGGTGCCGGCCGGGATCAAGCGGCCCACAATGACATTTTCCTTCAAGCCGCGCAACTCGTCGCGTTTGCCCATGATGGCCGCTTCGGTCAAGACCCGGGTGGTTTCCTGGAAGGAAGCCGCCGAGATGAACGAATCGGTCGACAGCGAAGCCTTGGTGATGCCCAACAACAGGTTGGTGTAGGTGGCGGGCACTTTGCTGTCGCGCAACAAGGCTTCGTTGGTGTTCAAGATCTCGGATCGCTCGACCTGTTCGCCCGCGATGTAGTTCGAATCGCCGGCGTTTTCGACAACGACGCGACGCAACATCTGACGCACGATCACTTCGATGTGCTTGTCGTTGATCTTCACCCCTTGCAGGCGGTAAACGTCTTGCACTTCATCGACGATGTAGCGTGAGAGCTCTTCGATGCCCAGCAAGCGCAAGATGTCTTGTGGGTCGGCCGGGCCGTCCACAATCGATTCGCCCTTGTTGACCACCTGGCCTTCGTGGACCAGGATGTTCTTTTCCTTGGGCACGAGTTCTTCCCAGATCTTGCCTTCGGGGTCGGTGATTTGCAAACGCACCTTGCCCTTGGTTTCTTTACCGAAGGACACGGTACCGGTCATCTCGGCCAGGGTGCCCTTGTCTTTGGGCGTACGGGCTTCAAACAACTCGGCCACGCGCGGCAGACCGCCCGTGATGTCGCGGGTCTTTTGACCTTCGATGGGGATGCGCGCCAGCACTTCGCCTGGGCCCACATCTTGGCCATCACGCACCTGGATCAGCGCGCCGACTTGGAAGCCAATCGTCACGGCGTGGTCGGTGCCCGGAATCTTGACTTCGGCGCCCGAAGCGTCGATCAATTTCACCTGCGGACGCACCACCTTGGCCGAGCCACGGCGTTTCGGATCGATCACGACCAGGGTCGACAAGCCGGTGACTTCGCCGACCTGCTTGGCGACCGTCAGGCCTTCTTCGACGTTCTCGAATTTCACCTGACCGGCAAATTCGGTGATGATCGGGCGGGTCAGCGGGTCCCAGTTGGCCAGGATGGTCCCGGCCTTGATGGTTTGATCGGCCTTGATCGCCAAGGTCGCGCCATAAGGCACCTTGTGGCGTTCGCGCTCACGGCCATGTTCGTCCTGAATGACGATTTCACCGGAGCGGGAAATCACCACCAGCTCACCCTTGGTGTTGCTGACATAGCGCATGGTGGCGTTGAAACCGATCACGCCATTGGACTTGGCTTCCACGCTCGAAGCGATGGCGGCGCGCGAAGCGGCACCACCGATGTGGAAGGTCCGCATGGTCAGCTGGGTACCGGGTTCGCCGATGGACTGGGCGGCAATCACCCCCACGGCTTCGCCGAGGTTGATCAAGCCGCCACGGCCCAAATCGCGGCCATAGCACATGGCGCACAAACCGAAGCGGGTGTCGCAATTCAGGGCGGTGCGCACGCGCACTTCATCCACGCCAGCGGCTTCCAACTCTTCGATCAGGTCCTCGTCCAGCATCTGACCGGCCTTGGCCAGCACCGAGCGGTTCTCAGGGTGCAAGATGTCATCGGCTGCCGTGCGACCCAAAATACGGTCGCGCAACGATTCAATCACTTCACCGCCTTCCACAATGGCGCGCATCAACGAGCCATTGCCGGTGCCGCAATCCTGCTCGGTCACAACCAAGTCTTGCGTCACGTCGACCAAACGACGGGTCAGGTAACCCGAGTTGGCGGTCTTCAAAGCCGTGTCGGCCAGGCCCTTACGGGCACCGTGGGTGGAGATGAAGTACTGCAACACATTCAGACCTTCACGGAAGTTCGCCGTGATGGGGGTCTCAATGATGGAGCCGTCCGGCTTGGCCATCAGGCCCCGCATACCGGCCAACTGACGGATCTGCGCCGCAGAACCCCGCGCACCGGAGTCGGCCATCATGTAAATCGAGTTGAACGATTCCTGGTCGACTTCCTTGCCATGGCGGTCGATGGTTTTTTGCTTGGCCAATTGGGCCATCATGACCTTGGAGACTTCGTCACCGGCCTTGCCCCAAATGTCCACCACCTTGTTGTAGCGCTCGCCCGCGGTCACCAGACCGGACACGTATTGCTGTTCGATCTCTTTGACTTCTTTCTCGGCGCGCTCGATGATTTCGGGCTTCTCGGTGGGCACCAACATGTCGTCGATGCAAATCGAGATGCCGGCCTTGGTCGCCAAACGGAAACCGTTTTGCAGCAGCTTGTCGGCAAACACCACGGTTTCTTTCAAACCGCACTTGCGGAAGGAGACGTTGATCAGCTTGGAGATCTCTTTCTTCTTCAGCGCCTTGTTCATGTTGGAGAAAGGCAGGCCCTTGGGCAAGATTTCCGACAACAAGGCACGGCCCGCCGTGGTTTCCACCAGGCTGGTGTGGGGCGTGAATTCGCCGGTCGCCTTGTTCTTGACCCACTCGGTGATGCGCACGGTGACGCGGGCGGTCAGGTCGACTTGGCCGGCATCAAAAGCGCGTTGCACTTCGGGCACATCGGAGAACACCAGGCCTTCGCCCTTGGCGTTGATGCGGTCGCGGGTCGTGTAGTACAGACCCAGCACCACGTCTTGCGAAGGCACGATGGAAGGTTCGCCCGAAGCGGGGAACAAAATGTTGTTGGAGGCCAGCATCAAGGTGCGGGCTTCCATTTGGGCTTCGACCGACAAAGGCACGTGCACGGCCATTTGGTCACCGTCAAAGTCGGCATTGAAGGCCGCGCAGACCAAGGGGTGCAGCTGAATGGCCTTGCCTTCGATCAGGATGGGCTCGAAGGCCTGGATGCCCAAACGGTGCAGCGTGGGCGCACGGTTCAGCATGACCGGGTGTTCTTTGATGACCTCTTCCAAAATGTCCCACACCACCGGGGTGCCCATTTCGACTTCCTTCTTCGCGGCCTTGATGGTGGTCGCAATGCCCATGGATTCCAGGCGCGAGAAGATGAAGGGCTTGAACAATTCGAGCGCCATCAGCTTGGGCAGACCGCACTGATGCAGCTTGAGGGTTGGGCCCACGGTAATGACCGAACGACCCGAGTAGTCGACGCGCTTGCCCAGCAAGTTTTGACGGAAACGACCGCTCTTGCCCTTGATCATGTCGGCCAGCGACTTGAGGGCACGCTTGTTGGCGCCCGTCATGGCCTTGCCACGGCGGCCGTTGTCCAGCAAGCTGTCCACGGCTTCTTGCAACATGCGCTTTTCATTGCGGGCAATGATTTCAGGCGCTTTCAGTTCCAGCAAGCGGCGCAGACGGCTGTTGCGGTTGATGACGCGGCGGTACAGGTCGTTCAAATCGGACGTGGCAAAGCGGCCCCCATCCAGCGGCACCAAAGGACGCAGGTCCGGTGGCAACACGGGCAGCACTTCGAGCACCATCCAGCCGGGTTTGATGCCCGACTTCTTGAAGGCTTCCAAGACCTTGAGGCGCTTGGCGTTCTTCTTGATTTTGACTTCGGAGCCGGTCAGGTCACCGCGCAGGCGCTCGATTTCGGATTCGATGTCGATGGCCTCAAGCAGGTCTTTGATGCCTTCGGCGCCCATCTTGGCGACGAATTCATCGCCGTACTCTTTTTGCTTGGCGTCGAACTCGTCTTCGGACATGATGCTGAACTTCTTCAGCGAGGTCATGCCGGGGTCGGTCACCACATAGGCTTCAAAGTACAAGACACGTTCGATGTCACGCAGCGTCATGTCGAGCACCAGGCCCAAGCGCGAAGGCAAGGACTTCAGGAACCAGATGTGGGCGCAAGGCGCGGCCAGATCGATGTGGCCCATGCGTTCACGACGCACCTTGGTTTGGGTCACTTCAACGCCGCATTTTTCGCAAATCACGCCACGGTGTTTCAGGCGTTTGTATTTGCCGCACAAACATTCATAGTCTTTGATGGGGCCAAAAATTTTGGCGCAAAACAGACCATCGCGCTCGGGCTTGAAGGTGCGGTAATTGATGGTTTCGGGTTTTTTCACCTCACCAAAAGACCACGAACGGATCTTTTCGGGTGAGGCCATGCCGATCTTGATGGCATCGAAGTGCTCATCCGGCGTGAATTGCTTGAACAGGTCGAGTAGGGATTTCATAAAACTCTATCCTTTTCTTGCTTAAGAACGTTCGAGTTCAATGTCCAGGCCCAAGGAACGGATTTCCTTGACCAACACATTGAAGGATTCCGGCATGCCGGCTTCGATGGCGTGTTCGCCCTTGACGATGCTTTCGTACACCTTGGTACGGCCTTGCACGTCGTCGGACTTGACGGTGAGCATTTCCTGCAACACATAAGAGGCGCCGTAAGCTTCCAGCGCCCAGACTTCCATTTCGCCGAAACGCTGACCACCGAACTGGGCCTTGCCGCCCAAAGGTTGTTGCGTGACCAGCGAGTAAGGACCGGTGGAGCGGGCGTGCATCTTGTCGTCAACCAAGTGGTGCAGCTTCAAGAAGTGCATGTAGCCAATGGTGGTCGGACGCTCAAACGCTTCGCCGGTGCGGCCATCGATCAAGTTGGCCTGGGTGCGCGTGGCGGTCAGGCCCTTGGCGGCGGCGATGTCGTCGGGGTAAGCCAACTTCAACATGGCCCGGATGTCTTCTTCGGCTGCGCCGTCAAACACGGGGCTGGCAAACGGCACGCCCGACTTCAGGTTTTCGGCCATTTCCAGCACATCGTCGTCGCTCAACAAGGCCAGTTCTTCCTTGCGCCCCGTCGAGTTGTACAACTCTTCCAGGAATTTGCGCAGTTCGGCCACGCGGCTTTCGGCTTGCAGCATGTCACCAATGCGTTGACCAATGCCCTTGCCGGCCCAACCCAAATGGACTTCGAGCACCTGACCCACGTTCATCCGTGAAGGCACGCCCAAGGGGTTCAACACGATGTCGGCAGGGGTGCCGTCGGCCATGTAAGGCATGTCTTCCACGGGCACGATCTTGGAGACCACCCCCTTGTTGCCGTGACGACCGGCCATCTTGTCACCTGGCTGCAAGCGGCGCTTGACGGCCAGATAGACCTTGACCATCTTCAACACACCAGCGGGCAACTCGTCGCCTTGGGTGAGCTTTTTGCGCTTTTCTTCAAAAGCCAGGTCGAAGCTGTGGCGGGTTTGCTCCAGCGAGTTCTTGATGGATTCGAGTTGCGCGGCCACGTCTTCTTCAGCGGGACGGATGTCAAACCAGTGGAATTTCTCGACCGAAGCCAGGTAAGCGGCGTCGATCTTGCTGCCCTTGGTCAGCTTGTTCGGGCCGCCGTTGGCAGCGCGGTTCAACAAGAGTTTTTCGATCCGGGCAAAGGCATCGGCTTCAACGATGCGCAATTGATCGTTCAAGTCCAGGCGGAAGCGCTTCAGCTCATCGTCAATGATCTGCTGGGCGCGCTTGTCGCGGGTGATGCCTTCGCGGGTGAAGACCTGCACGTCGATGACCGTGCCTTGCGAGCCTTGGTCAACGCGCAAGGAGGTGTCTTTCACGTCGCTGGCTTTTTCACCGAAGATGGCGCGCAACAGTTTTTCTTCCGGGGTCAGCGTGGTCTCGCCCTTGGGCGTGACCTTGCCCACCAACACATCGCCAGGCTGCACTTCAGCACCGACGAAGATGATGCCCGAATCGTCCAAGCGGTTGAGCTGGGTTTCGGCCAGGTTCGGGATGTCGCGGGTGATTTCTTCCGCGCCCAACTTGGTGTCACGCGCCATCACCACCAACTCCTCGATGTGGATCGAGGTGTAGCGGTCATCGGCCACCACGCGTTCGGAGATCAGAATCGAGTCTTCGAAGTTGTAGCCATTCCAGGGCATGAAGGCGATCAGCATGTTCTGACCAATGGCGATTTCGCCCAGGTCGGTCGAAGCGCCGTCGGCAATCACATCGCCCTTGGCCAACACATCGCCCTTTTTGACGATGGGGCGTTGGTGGATGTTGGTGTTCTGGTTGGAACGCTGGAATTTGATCAGGTTGTAGATGTCCACACCCACTTCACCGGCCACGGCCTCGGCGTCGTTCACGCGCACCACGATGCGGGTGGCGTCAACATAGTCAACCACACCGCCACGGTTGGCCGTCACCACGGTGCCCGAATCGACCGCAGCGACGCGCTCGATGCCGGTACCGACCATGGGTTTTTCGGGACGCAACACGGGCACTGCTTGGCGTGACATGTTGGCACCCATCAAAGCGCGGTTGGCGTCATCGTGCTCCAGGAACGGCACGAGTGAGGCCGCCACCGAGACGATCTGCGCCGGCGACACGTCCATGTACTGCACGCGTTCGGCGGAGACCAGGGTGGACTCGCCTTTTTCACGGGCCGACACCAGATCGCCGGTCAAACGGCCGTCTTTGTCCAGGGCCGCATTGGCCTGGGCAATGACGTATTTGCCTTCTTCGATGGCCGACAAATAGTCAATTTCCATCGTCACCTTGCCATCGACCACGCGGCGGTAAGGGGTTTCAATGAAGCCGTATTCGTTCAAGCGGGCGTACAAAGCCAGCGAGTTGATCAGGCCAATGTTCGGGCCTTCAGGTGTTTCGATGGGACACACACGACCGTAGTGGGTCACGTGCACGTCACGCACTTCGAAACCAGCACGTTCACGCGTCAAACCGCCTGGGCCAAGGGCAGAGACACGGCGCTTGTGGGTGATTTCCGACAGTGGGTTGGTCTGATCCATGAACTGCGACAACTGCGACGCGCCAAAGAACTCTTTGAGGGCTGCAGAAATTGGCTTGCTGTTGATCAGGTCATGCGGCATGACCGTATCGATGTCGACCGAACCCATGCGCTCGCGGATGGCGCGCTCCATGCGCAGCAGGCCGACGCGGTACTGGTTCTCCATCAGCTCGCCGACCGAGCGCACCCGGCGATTGCCGAGATTGTCGATATCGTCGATCTGGCCGCGCCCGTCCTTCAGCTCCATCAGCACGCGCACCGTCGCCAGGATGTCCTGCTTGCGCAGCGTGCGTTGCGTGTCGGGCACTTCCTCGGCCGAGAAGCCGAGGCG
>CAIUTG010000071.1 GCA_903902035.1 uncultured Curvibacter sp.
AAGTGCCTGCAGCCACGGCTGTCAAGGTGGAGCCGCTGACCGTGCAAACTGAAGGAGTGCTGGATGTGTAGGTCACAGCCAAGCCCGAAGAAGCTGTGGCTGCCAAGGTGGCAGTGTTACCCACAGTTGGCGCTGTCGGTGCAGTGAAGGTGATGGATTGAGGATCCAAGGCGATGTTAAAAGTCACTGCAACAGGGGTCGCAGCTGCATAAGTGGAATTGCCGGATTGATTGGCTGTGATGGTGCACGAGCCGGCCGCCACGCCGGTGACGCCTGTACCCGCGTTGTTTATGGTGCAAACTGAGCTGGTGCTTGAGGTGTAGGTCAGCGGCAAGGATGAGGTGGCTGTACCGCTTAGGGTGACAGTCTGACCTACATCCACCGCAGTTGAAGGTGAGCTGAATGAAATCGTTTGTGCGGTCAGAGATGGGCTGCTGTTGGAGCTGCCACCGCAGGCCGCCAACATCACAGAAGTTGCCATCACAACCGCTGGCAATGCGAATGAATTAGGGATATGTCTCATATCAAACTTCCTTTGCTGTAAAAAAATGGAATGAATTGCTTTCCATGAAACCGTTCTCTGAAAAGGATTTCTGAAAGCGCTTTCATGAAGAGTACAACGCTGTGTCCTGATTGACAAGGGTTAAAACTCATCGGTTTCCCTAGTATTTGAAAGCCAATGCTTTTCCAGGTCTCATGCCGAGGCCTAGAAATTGGCCAGGTGTCCAATGGTTGCGGAGTTGCAATTCGTTACCAGAAAGCCGAGCGGTGATCAACTCTTGGATACCAGCCACTTTGAGGTAGAGCAATGAGCTGTCGCCTAAGTGCTCGGTCAAGACCAGTTCACACGGAATGCCGTTCCCGGGGGCGGTCACCAACCAGTGTTCAGCCCTGACACCCATCCGATCCGGCACGTTGGGGGGCTGGATTTGGGCGTATGGGGATAAATTTTCAAGTAGCATTTCCCACAGCAATTGATGATGCCGGGTTTCTTGATTGGTGGGGCGATCAATCAAGTTCAACTTGGGTGAGCCTAGGAAACCTGCCACAAACTCATTTTCGGGGCGTTCATATAAATCTAATGGGGACCCAACCTGTTCAATTTTCCCTTGATGAAAAACTGCAATTCGTTGCCCCAAAGTCATGGCTTCTACCTGATCATGGGTGACATAAATCATGGTGGTCCCCAATTCTTTGTGCAGACGAGCCAACTCGATTCTCATGTGAACGCGCAATGAAGCGTCCAAATTAGATAAGGGTTCGTCAAACAAAAAAACTTTGGGTTTGCGTACGATGGCCCGACCAATGGCCACACGTTGGCGTTGGCCTCCCGACAAGTCTTTGGGCAAGCGATCTAGCAAATGGGTGATTTGCAGAATTTCTGCCACTTGGCCGACTTGGCGTGAACGTTCGCTTTTAGAAATGCCGCTCATTTTTAGAGCAAAGCCCATGTTTTCGGCCACCGTCATGTGGGGATAAAGCGCGTAGCTTTGGAACACCATGGCGACGCCGCGCTCGGACGGCGGGGCTTCATTCACGGAGATTCCATCAATGAGTAAATCACCTGAGGACAAGCTCTCCAAGCCCGCAATCATGCGCAAGGTGGTGGATTTCCCACAACCAGAGGGACCAATGAAAACCATGAATTCGCCGTCTTGAATATCAAGATTGAGGCCTTGAATCACCTGGGTCTGTTCACCCTTGATACCGCCCAGCTTGGGGTAATTTTTCCGCACCTCGCGGAACGAGACGGATCCCATCTCAGCACCTGGCTTGCGCCATTTGTTGACGCAAGGCTTTTTGTCGAGTTAAAAAATCTCGATACCAAAGTGCACTGGCTTTTGGGGTTCTTTTTTGCGTGCTGTAGTCAACATGAACAATGCCGAAACGTTTTTCGTATCCAGAGGCCCATTCAAAGTTATCTAGCAAACTCCATACCATGTAGCCCGCCATTGGAACCCCTTGTTGAATTGCATCATGAACTGCGGTGATGTGGGAGGCCAAGTAGTCGATCCGGTCGGTGTCCTTGATTTTGCCGTCGACACACGCATCACTGAAGGCCGCCCCATTTTCTGAAATGTAGGTCGGAGGCAAAGGGTATTCATGATGCAAACGAAGCAACAACTCACTCAGCCCTTCAGGATAAATTTCCCAACCCATGTCCGTCAGACGTCGCCCTCCAAGGTCTTTTTGCCACGAGCCATCTGAAGAGGCCATGGCGCGGGTGTAATAATTGATGCCTAAAAAGTCCACGGGTGTAGCGATTTGAGCCATGTCTTCAGGATGAATCAGCGGGGCGGCTTGACCGAAGGCTTCGAGCATGTCTTGAGGGTAGCTGCCTTTGAAGAGCGGGTCCATGTACCAGCGCACCAATTTACCGTCATCAAAGCGGGCTTTGTCTTTATCGGCTTGGTTGTTCGTTGCGGCATGAACCGGTGAGAGGTTGAGCACAATACCCATGGGTTTATGAATGCCTTCGGCCCGCATGGCTTGCATGGCCAAGCCATGACTCAACAACAAGTGATGAGAGACTTGGAGTGCCGACGTCAAGCTTTTAATCCCAGGGGCAAAGACCCCTGTTTCATGACCGAGGATCGAGATGACCCAGGGTTCGTTGTGGGTCGTGATGCTGGCGATGCGATCACCAAAACGGCGCGCCATGCCTTGTGCATACTCGACAAAACG
>CAIUTG010000072.1 GCA_903902035.1 uncultured Curvibacter sp.
CCTGCACGAAGAGCAAAACTTTTTGCTCTTCTCTTGTAGAAGTTTCTCAACCTGGCGTCCCCAAGGGGATTCGAACCCCTGTACTCACCGTGAAAGGGTGATGTCCTAGGCCTCTAGACGATAGGGTCATAACCTAGATCTCTGTTTTGGTGGAGGTAAGCGGGATCGAACCGCTGACCTCTTGCATGCCATGCAAGCGCTCTCCCAGCTGAGCTATACCCCCCAAGTTAAACGTTGTTGTCAACGTCTAGCAGAGCCCTCAATTATAAGCAGATTTTTAGCCCTTTTTCAATCTCGTGACAACTTTTTGCTGACCCAGCAAAAAAAGGACCGCATCGACAGAGGGTGTGTGGGCGGTGCCCAGCGTTAAAACGCGCACGGGCATGGCCAGCTGGGGCATTTTCAGGCCCTGCTCTTTCAAGATCTCTTTGAACAAAGCCGCAATGGTGGCCTTGTCCCAGGCCGTGTCGGCCAGGGCCCCCAAACGCTCGGCCAATGCGTGCAGAACGGGGCGAATGGCGTCGGTCACGTGTTGTGCCAACTCATCGGCAGGGGGCACCACTGCTGCATAAAAACGCGCGGCCCAATCGGCCAGCACCAGCAAGGTGTCACAGCGGTCTTTGAACAAGGCCGCCAGTTGCGCCAAGTGGCCGCTCTCCAAAGCTTGCGCCACCTGGGCTTGTGCCTCGGCCTCTTGCCAACCCTGCGCCACCAAGGCCTTGACCACAAAGGGTTGCACGGCAATCGCCAAAGCGGTGTCGTCCATGGCCTTCAAGTGCTGGGCATTGACCCACTTCAATTTGGCTTCATCAAACTGCGCGGCGCTGCGGCCCAGATGGTCCAGGTTGAACCAGGCCAGGAATTGCTCACGGCTGAAGATTTCGTCATCGCCGTGCGACCACCCCAAGCGCGCCAGGTAGTTCACCATGGCCTCGGGCAAATAGCCCTCGTCGCGGTATTGGGTGACGGCTTTGGCACCGTTGCGCTTGCTCATTTTTTCACCCTGCTCGTTGAGCACAGTGGGCAAATGGGCGTAAACAGGCGGCTCTTTTCCCAGCACTTTGAAGATATTGATTTGGCGCGGCGTGTTGTTGACATGGTCGTCGCCCCGAATGACATGGGTGATTTGCATGTCGATGTCGTCCACCACCACACAGAAGTTGTAGGTGGGCGTGCCATCGGGGCGGGCAATGACCAGGTCGTCCAACTCGTCGTTGCTGATTTCAATGCGGCCTTTGACCTTGTCTTCCCAAACCACCGAGCCGCCTTCGGGGTTGAAAAAACGCAACACCGGTTTCACGCCTACTGGAACGGGCGGTAAGGTTTTACCCGGTGCGGGGCGCCAGGTGCCGTCGTAGCGGGGTTTTTCCTTGGCCGCCATTTGGCGTTCGCGCAAGGCATCCAACTCGGCCATGCTCATGTAACAGGGGTAGACATGCCCTGCGGCCTGCAACTGCGCCAACACCTCTTTGTAGCGCGCCATGCGTTGCATTTGGTAGAACGGGCCTTCATCGGGCTGCATGCCCAGCCAGTCCATGCCCTCCAAAATCACGTCCACCGAGGCCTGGTTGGAGCGCTCCAGATCGGTGTCTTCGATGCGCAACACAAACACCCCCTGGTTGGCCCGCGCAAAGGCCCAGGGGTACAAGGCCGAGCGGATATTGCCCAGGTGGATGAAACCCGTGGGCGAAGGGGCAAAGCGGGTGCGCACCAGCGCCGATGAATGAGAAGCGTCAGAAGAACTCAAGGGATATACCGTTCAAAAGAAGGGGTCAAAATCAAACCATGGCCGCATTGGGCAGGGCCAGGCGCGAGGTGTCGAGTTCATTTTCCTCGGTGCCCACCCGGCCTTCGTTGAGGCGTTGAATGTCCGCGGCCGTGATGTCGCCCGTCACATAAACACCATCAAAGCAAGAGGCGTCAAACCCGTGAATGGCGGGGTTGAGCGAGCCAATCGCCGCCTTCATGGCTTCGACATCCTGGTAAATCAAGGCGTCGCAACCAATCAGCGCCCGCACCTCTTCGAGCGTGCGGCCGTGGGCCACCAACTCGGCGCTGGTGGGCATGTCGATGCCATACACATTGGGAAAGCGCACGGGTGGCGCCGCGCTGGCCATGTAGACCTTGTTGGCGCCGGCTTCACGTGCCATCTGGACAATTTCACGGCTGGTGGTGCCGCGCACGATGGAGTCGTCGACCAAGAGGACATTGCGCCCCTTGAACTCACTGCCGATGACGTTGAGTTTTTGACGCACCGATTTTTTACGCACCCCCTGCCCTGGCATGATGAAGGTGCGGCCCACATAGCGGTTCTTGAC
>CAIUTG010000073.1 GCA_903902035.1 uncultured Curvibacter sp.
GGTCAACCCGCCACTGGCTTTTCCCTGGAACCTGCGGCGCAAGTGGCCCGGTTCAAAGTGCCGGTGGGATTGCCTTCCACGTTGCTGCAACACCGGCCCGATGTGGCGGTGGCCGAGCGCCAAGTGGCCGCAGCCAATGCCCGCATCGGTTTGGCGAAAGCCGCCTTCTTTCCCACCTTCACCTTGGGCATGGCCTATGGTTACCAAAACACCGGCGGCCCCGAATGGCTGAGCAAGCCCAACAGCTTTTGGTCCATCGGCCCGGCGGCTGTGCTCAATTTATTGGATGGCGGCTTGCGCGATGCTCAACTCAAAATTGCCCAAGCCAATCTGGATGAAACCACGTCCCACTACAAGACCGTGGCCATGGCCGCTTTTCAGGAAACCGAAGACCAATTGGCCAAACTGACCCAGTACGAACAAGAAAACCGCGACCAACAAGACGCCACGCAAGCGGCTGAACGAACCCTCAAGCTGTCCATGACCCGTTACCGCGATGGCGCGGTGAACTACCTGGATGTGGTTCAAGCCCAGACCACCTGGCTACAAATCCAACGCAACGCCTTGAATTTACAAACCCAAAACCTGCTGGCCGGTGTGGGGCTGGTGCGCGCCTTGGGCGGGGGTTGGCAGCCAGCGCCATAATCGCAGCCATGGTCCAGATCCTCACGCTTGAAGACGATGCCGCCACGGCCTCTGAAATCGCGCTCGAACTCGGTGCGCACGGCATGACCGTGACGACTTGCGGCGAAGGGCCCCAAGGTCTGGCCTTGGCTTTGCAAGGCGGGTTTGACCTCATCACACTGGACCGCATGTTGCCAGGGCTGGACGGGCTGAGCCTGGTCAAGCGTTTGCGCGACGCGGGTCAAAACACCCCCGTGCTGATGATCAGCGCTTTGAGTGATGTGGACGAACGCGTCAAAGGCCTGCGCGCCGGCGGGGACGACTACCTCACCAAACCCTTTGATTTGGCCGAACTGACGGCCCGGGTTGAGGTCCTGCTGCGCCGCCACAACAGCCCGCCAGCCACGCAACTGACGGTGGGTGATTTGACAGTGGACTTGATTGCCCGCCAAGCCAGTCGGGCCGGTCAGCCCTTGTCGCTGATGGCCAAGGAGTTTCAATTGCTGGTCTTCCTGATGCGCAATGCGGGTCAGGTACTGCCCAAACGCCTGCTGTTGGAGGGGGTGTGGAATTTGCACTTTGACCCTTCCACCAATTTGATTGAAGTCCACATTGGGCGTCTGCGCAAAAAAATAGATCTGCCGGGCATGACGCCTTTGATTCAAACCCTGCGCGGTTCGGGCTACCGTTTGACCCAACCCAGTGACCATGACCAGGGCTGAATTTCCCAACCACTGGCAGGCGCGTTGGCGCATTTCCTCCTTGCGTTTGGCGGCCCTTTTTGGGGCCTTGTTCGTGACCAGCATAGTGGCCATGATGGTCTGGATCTACGGCCAGGCCTCGGCTTTTCTAGAACACCGGGTCGACGCCCTGATTGAGCTCAATGCCCAACACCTGACCCAAATTCCCCGAGCCGACCTGCCCCAGGCCATTGCACAAGCCCAAGCCAGCGATTTGCGCCACCTGGAGTTGTATGGCCTGTTCGACCGCGAGGGCCACGCACTGGCGGGCAATTTGCCCCAAGTGCCCCAACTCAAGAGCGATGGGGCCTTGGTGCAAGCCCAACGAACGGGCGCGGCCCGGGGTGTCATCATTCCCTTGGCCAGCGGCGAGCACCTGGTGGTGGGACGTGACCTGGGTGAGCTGGCTGAAATTCGCCAAATTTTGCTGCGTGCGATGGCCCTGGGTGGCAGCGTCATGCTGTTGCTGGGCTTGTTGTTGGGGGCCATTTTGACCAGCGGCCAGCTGCGCCGCGTCAACCACATCCGAGCCATCGCCCAACGCATCACCCAAGGCGAACTCGGCCTGCGCCTGCCCGTGGGGCAGCGCCGTGATGAAATCGACCAACTGGCCAACACGGTCAATTGGATGCTCGATGAAGTTGAGCGTTTATTGGCCGAAGTCAAGGGCGTGACGCAAAACCTGGCCCATGATCTACGCACCCCCCTGACCCGCTTGCGCCTGCTGCTCGACCGCGCCCAACAACGCCACCAAGGCACCGAGCTGGCCCCGGTTTTGGACAAGGCGCTGGAAGAAATCGATGCCTTGCTGAATCGCTTCAAAGCCTTGCTGCGCATTTCGGAAATCAACAACGATTTGCGCAAAGCGGGCTTTCGCTCGGTCGATCTGGCGCACTGCGCCACCCAGGTCTATGAGCTCTACGAACCCTTGGTGGAAGACAAAGGGCTGCGCTTTGAGCTGTTGTTGGAGTCCACGCCCCAGGTTTTGGGCGACCCGGATTTGTTGCTGGAGGTGCTCAGCAACCTGGTCGACAACGCCATCAAATTCACCCCGCCCGGCGGTTGCTTGCGTTTGCGCCTGAGCATCCAGCAGGAGCGCGCGTGCTTGGAGCTGAGCGACTCTGGCATTGGCCTGGGCAACCCCGCGCCACTGGGCACCCAAGGCCATGGCATGGGCCTGAACCTGATTGAGGCGATTGTTCATCTGCACCAGTTTGAATTCAGCCTTCAAGCCACGCCCCCCACAGGCTCGCTGGCCCGTTTGTTGGCCCCCTTGTTGCCCGCCTAGTTTTCACACCGGTTTTCGGGTTGGCCGAATCGCCATGCACTTTGGCCGATTCGATTGAGGCCTCCGGCATAGGATGTCTTCAAAGGAAACCCACTCATGAAAACACGTGCAGCAGTGGCTTTGCAGGCCGGAGCGCCATTGACCATTGAAACCCTGGACCTGGAAGGCCCCAAAGCGGGCGAAGTCCTGATTGAGGTCAAAGCCACAGGAATTTGTCACACCGATGCCTACACCCTTTCCGGGGCCGACCCGGAAGGCATTTTCCCCGCCGTGCTGGGGCATGAAGGTGCTGGCGTGGTGCGGGAGGTGGGGGCTGGGGTCAAGTCGGTGCAAGTCGACGACCATGTGATCCCCCTCTACACACCGGAGTGTCGGGAGTGCAAATTTTGCCTGTCACGCAAGACCAATTTGTGTCAAAAAATCAGGGTCACGCAAGGGCGCGGTCAAATGCCCGACGGCACCAGCCGCTTTTCAATGAACGGCAAGCCCATTGCGCACTACATGGGCACCAGCACTTTCAGCAACTTCATTGTGGTGCCCGAAATTGCAGTCGCCAAAGTTCGCAAAGACGCGCCGTTCGACACCATTTGCTACATCGGTTGCGGGGTCACCACCGGCGTGGGGGCGGTGCTTTTCAGCGCCAAGGTTGAACCTGAAACCAATGTCGTGGTGTTCGGCCTGGGGGGCATTGGCCTCAACGTCATCCAGGGCTGCAAACTGGTGGGCGCCAACAAAATCATCGGCGTCGACGTCAACCCGGGGCGCGAGGACATGGCCCGCCGCTTTGGCATGACGCACTTCATCAACCCCAAACAGGTGGGCAATGTGGTGGACGAGATCGTGCAGCTCACCGATGGTGGCGCCGATTACAGTTTTGAGTGCGTGGGCAATACCACGCTGATGCGCCAAGCGCTGGAATGTGTCCACAAGGGGTGGGGGCGCAGCATCATCATTGGTGTGGCCGAGGCCGGCGCAGAAATCAGCACACGCCCTTTCCAACTTGTCACGGGGCGCAAATGGGAAGGCTCGGCCTTTGGTGGCGCGCGTGGCCGCACGGATGTGCCACGCATCGTCGACTGGTATATGGAGGGCAAGATCAACATCAAAGATTTGATTACCCACCGTTTGCGCCTGGACCAAATCAATGAAGGTTTTGACCTGATGCACCGGGGCGAGTCCATTCGCTCGGTGGTTTTGTACTGAACGAAGTACCTTGCTTTTTAACCGATAGAAAAGGGGAATGACGATGATGAAACTTTATGACTTTGAACTGTCCGGCAGTTGCTACAAGATCCGTCTGTTCATGAACATCCTGGGTCTCCCTTACGACAAGGTCAATGTCGATTTTGTGCACAAGGAGCACAAAACCGCCCCCTATCTGGCGTTGAACCCATTTGGTGAAATCCCCATTTTTGAGGACGGCAACCTGCGCTTGCGAGATGCCCAAGCCATCATGGTCTATCTGGCCAAAAAATACGACACCAGTGGCAAGTGGTATCCCAATGACCCGACCTCCATGGGTCAAATTCAGCAATGGCTGGCCACCGGAGGGGGCGAGGTCATGAATGCCGCCGGGGCCCGTTTGGTCAAAATCCTCAACTACACCTTGGACTTGCCCAGCCTGCAAGCCGGTGCCAACCGGGTTTTTGGCATCATGAACGCCCACCTGCTGGGGCGCAATTTCCTGGCGCTGGACCACCCCACCATCGGTGACATTGCCTGCTTCCCCTACACCGCCATGGCCGAACAAGGGGGCATTTCACTGGGCCCCTACCCCAATGTGGTGCGTTGGATTGACCGCATGAAGCACATTCCAAAATTCATTCCCATGCCTGGCATCGAGGTTTAAATTCAAGTGTTGGAATTGCTTGAAGAGCATCGCTGCTTTGGTGGGCGGCAACTTCGTTACCAGCACTTTGCCCCCAACATCGGCTTGCCGATGCGCTTTTCCATCTACCTGCCGCCGGCGTCACGTTTCAGTGGCGCGGCGGTGTTGTATTTGGCGGGTTTGACTTGTAACGACGAAAATTTCATCATCAAGGCCGGGGCACAGGCCCATGCGGCCCAGGCTGGTTTGGTGTTGATTGCCCCCGACACCAGTCCACGGGGCGCCAATCTGGCGGGTGAGTCGGAGAGCTGGGATTTTGGGCTCGGCGCAGGTTTTTACCTCGACGCCACGCAGTCTCCCTGGCGCAGTCATTACCGCATGGAAAGCTATCTGCTGGAAGACTTGCTGCCCAGCCTGATCACAGAATTCAGTCTAGACAAAAAACGCATCGGCATCATGGGGCACTCCATGGGGGGACATGGGGCATTGAGTCTGGCGCTGCGCCACCCCGGGGTTTTTAAAAGCCTCTCCGCTTTTTCAGCCATTTGCGCACCCAGTCTGTGCCCTTGGGGCCAGAAGGCGTTCAATGGTTATTTGGGGCCACGCACCGAGGCGCTGAGCTCATGGCTGCAACACGACAGCAGCGCCTTGATGCAAGGCCAGTCAAGCCCACCCTATCCCCAGGGAATTTTGCTTGACTTTGGCTTGGCGGACCCCTTCTTGAACAAACAACTCATGCCCGAGCATTTCGAAACAGCGTGCAACAAGGTGGGCCAAACGTTGCAGCTGCGTCGCCTCGCCGGTTATGACCACAGCTATTTTTTCATTCAGAGTTTCATCGCCGACCACATCGCACACCACCGCTTGCAACTGGATTAAGTTCGCTGCGTGCCATTGAAACGCTCACGGTATTCCTTGGGCGTGATCTTCAAGCTGTTCAAGAAAAGTTTGCGCAAGGATTGCTCTGAGGAGAACCCGACGCGGTGGGCAATGCTTTTGAGCGCCAGGTTGCTTTCTTCGAGCAACATCCGCGCCGCCTGCAGGCGGGCCGATTCGATGAAGTCATGCGGACCCTGCCCCACTTCTTTGGTGAAGACTCGGCGAAAATTACGCTCGCTCATGTGCTCCTTGTCCGCCAGCTCCGGCAAAGAAAGTGGCCGTGACAGGTTGTTCAGAATCCAGTCTTGCGCTTCGCGGATGCCGGGATGCCGGGTTCTTTGACTGCTCAAATGGATATTCAACAACGATTGACCGCCAGGGCGTTTGAGGTAGACCGCCATGTTGCGTGCCACGGCGAGCGCCGTTTCATGCCCGAGGTCGGATTCGACCAAGGACAAGGCCAAATCAATCCCGATGTTCACCCCCGACGCGCCCTCAGGTGCATCGGGGGTAACGCTGGCCGTCACACCCGCTGTCGTCAAAAAAAGCGACCCTGAACAAATGGCGACCAAGCGCCCCAGCAGGGGCTCGGCCCTTGCCACCCAATCCACAATGCCAGGGTGATCGGCCAAGGCCGAAGCAATGGTGCGTGACCCCACGACAATGGCCGTGTCCGGCAAGTTCTGCAAATCAGGCAATGCTTGAGCCTCTAGCGTCATGAACGTGTCTGAGGCCACCCGCCCCGGCTTGGGGGCGACGATTTGAATTCGGTACTTGGGACCGCATCCCTCTTGCGACAGATGCAGGTTGGTGTGCTTGAAGACACTCATGGCCCCCATGGTTTCTAGGGCCTTGAAGCCTGGATAAACCACAAAATCAATTCGTTTTTCGTCTTCGCGGTGGGCCAAGTCTGAGCTACTGGGCACAGAGCAATTCATGACAACGCTCCCAAAATGAACCTTGTCTTTATAGTAGGGGTCTTGTCCTGATGATGCAGCACCGCTGGTATGCCTAGGTGCCCGCTTACGTCCCTATCGGGGGCTTACTGAGGTTTCAAAAAACAATGTTCGCGCGCTTGCGCGTTGAGCTCAGCGTAGCGTTTCTGCAAGGGCTTGAGCCCCTCGTTGCCCCGCAACTCATTGCCCCGCTCACCGCCAATCGTCATCGCGTTGACCACGGTTTGCATGGTGTCGTAATCATCATAGGTCACATGCTCAGCCAGCTCATCCAGTGCACAAGCGCATTTGCTGAGCATTTCAAAATAACTGGCCTTGCCGCCCACAATGCAACTGTTCACATACAAAACACGTGCACTGGTAGGGAAGTCATTGGCCAGGGCGGCTTGCGCCAAAGCGCTGCACAAGAGCACGAGCCCCCCAACGCGGGCGGGTCCATTCCAAAGCGACATGGTCTTCTCCCTGTTTTCGACTACGAGCCGTAAGACGTCGGTGCCATTCTCAAAAAACCGTCCTCTTGTGGTCTCTCGCTGACATCGTGGGTCACCGCAATTTCCATTTTTGTGTGGGCCTCTGGGTGGACATTGATTCTTAGGGCTTGCTGGGAGCCGCAGCTGATGCGGACGCCAAAGGCAACAGAGGCACCCCCGCCTGTGTCAGCCCCTGCTTGATGGCCTCTTGTTCGGCATCCAGCGCAGCTTGCACCTCTTGTTTCCAAGCGGGTTCACCGTAGCGCAAGCCCATGGCAATTGAGAAATCAAACTTCACCCCATTTTCAGACACCATGGGCAACACGCGGAAACGGCCATCTTGCTGAACCACTTGCGCGGCAATCGGCCCCCACAAAATCGCCAAATTGAGTTTGTTGGCCTGCAAATCTTGGGTCAAAGGCAGCCAAGGGGCTTGGTCGGCATTGGGGTTCATCAACTGATAAGGGACGCCCAACTTGTCCAAGCCATGTTTGCCCAACCAAGTCGAGACGGGGCTTCGGTCCATCACGCCAATTCGCAAATTGGCCTGGGCCGCGTCTTGCAACAAACCCGCCAATTCAGCGCTGTTGTGCACCGAGTCCCAAGGCGACCCCTTGGGCAACAAGGCCACAAAACTGGATCGGTAATAGGGCTGGGTCGTGGCCACCTGATCGAAGCCTTGCGGTACACCCAAGATCAGGTCACAAGGATAGTCTTCGTCGGGCAGTTTATAGCGCAAGGTATTGCGCACAAAGGCCAAACGGTTGGGAAAGTTGTAGTAGGTCACAGGCAAGTTCATGGCCCGGCCCATCAACTCAGCGATGCGGTTTTCAAAGCCCTGACCAGCCGCGTTGGCAAACGGCAGGTTATTGGGGTCTTGGCAAATTTTGAGGGCGCTGCGTGGCGTTTGTGCCAGAGTCAATGCGGGCAACAAGGCCAACAGACCTGAGCCAAACGCCACAGCGAAAGCCCGCACCCTCACGGCAGACGCTCCACCCTGGAGCGTGTAATGGCCCCATCAGAACGCCCTTTGAGGTAGGCGTAAAGCTGGGGCAGGTTGGCCATGACCTGTTGATTGGCAGAAAAGCTGACCATGCCTTTGTCCAAGCGTCCGTCGCGCACGGTTTTGTCAAAATCGGCTTGACTCAAAGTCTTCAGGCTATTGATCAAAGAAGGCCCCACCATGCCCTCTTGGTTGGCGCCGTGGCAGCGGTCACAGGCCGCGGCGCGCCAAGTTTGAAAGCCTTTGTAGGTCTCCGCATCGACTTTGTAGCCATCCACCACTTTGTACAAAGGTGCCCCTTGTGCCTGGCCAAGCGCCGCAGCGCTCAGCCCCAGCACAACACACCCCGTCCAACAGAAATAACGAAGCACGTTCATGTTGTGAGTCTTTCGTTCAAAGCCAAATCAACGCTTTGGCAGAGCAAAAACGGTGAGAGACCCGCCCAGTTCGGTGTAGCGGCTCAACTCGGCGTAGCCACCCACAGCCCCTAAACCATCGTTGGGTTTTTCCAGGCCTGCGGCCATGCCAATCCCAGCCCAGCCGCCAATGCCCGAGAACACGCCAATGTATTGCTGACCAGCGTGTTCATAGGTAAAGACGTTGCCAATGATGCCCGAGGGGGTTTTGAAGCGGTACAACTCCTTGTTGATGTCTTGCGCATCCACACACTTCAAATAACCCTCCAAAGTGCCATAGCAAGAGATGCCACCCGCCGTATTCAGCACACCGCTCCAGACCGAGAACTTCTCAGCCTTGCTTTGCACCACTTTGCCGGTGGAAGCGTCCCAGGTAATGAAGTTGCCCATGTGGCCGCCTGGGCCAGGGAACATGGAAAGCGTTGCGCCAACATAGGGCTGACCCGCCACATAATCAATGGCAAAGGGCTCGTAGTCCATGCACACATGGTTGGTGGGCACGTAGAACAGCTTGGTGTTGGGGTCAAAGGAAGCCGGTTGCTGGTCTTTGCTGCCCAAGGCTGCGGGACAAATGCCTTTGGTGTTGACGTCAGCGCCACCATGTTCCGTTGAGTATTTGGCCACCACTTGAGGGCGACCCGTCTTCATGTCGATGTGCGAGGCCCAGTTGACTGCAGGGTCAAATTTTTCAGCCACCAACAAAGCGCCGGTGGTCCGGTCCAGGGTGTAGCCAAAACCGTTGCGGTCAAAGTGCACCAAGGCCTTGGTCATGCGGCCCTTGACAGGAATGTCAGCCAGAATCATTTCATTGATGCCGTCGTAATCCCACTCGTCGTGAGGTGTCATCTGGAACACCCACTTGGCTTCGCCAGTGTCCAAATCGCGGGCAAAAATTGCCAATGACCACCGGTTGTCGCCCGGGCGTTGTGCGGGGTTCCAGGTGGAAGGATTGCCGGTGCCGTAGTAGAGCATGTTCAAATCTTTGTCGTAGCTGTACCACCCCCATGTGGTGCCGCCGCCATGCTTCCATTGATCGCCCTTCCAGGTTTTGACCGATGAGTCTTTGCCCACAGGCTGCATGCTGCCATTGGTCCAGGTCATGGTTTTGGTGGGATTGACCAGCATTTCCGCATCAGGTCCGGTGCTGTAGGCCTTCCAGACCTGCTTGCCCGTGTTGATGTCATACGCGGCCAAGAAACCCCGGACACCCCACTCGCCACCACTGATGCCTGTGATGACTTTGTCTTTAAAGATGTGCGGCGCGTTGGTGTTGACGGCCCCGGATTTCGGGTCGCCATTGACGATGGACCAAATCACTTTGCCGGTTTTGGCATCCAGCGCCACCAACTTGGAGTCGGCCTGTTGCAGGAAGATTTTGCCCTCGGCATAAGCCAAGCCACGGTAGACCGTGTCGCAGCACATTTGCGCGATGACCGATGTGTCTTGCGTGGGCACATATTTCCATTTGATTTCTTGCGTGTTCAAGTCCAAGGCAAACACTTTGTTCGGGAACGGCGTGTGGATGTACATGGTGTCACCGATGACCAAGGGGGAGCCTTCGTGACCACGCAACACACCGGTGGAAAAAGTCCAAGCCACCTGCAAATTCTTGACGTTGTCCTTGTTGATTTTGTTGAGGGTGCTGTAGCGCTGGTTGGCAAAATTACCCCCTTGTACAGCCCAGTTGCCGGGATTGGCGATTTGTTTTTCCACATCGGAGTTGGCCTGCGCCAGTCCCATACAAAACAGGGTCAGGCAACAAGCCAAACACGACCAAAAAACACTGCCTACGGAAGCAGGCACTCTCTTTGTGAACATTTTTGTCTCCTTAGATTGAAAAGTACGTGCCGTAAAAAACTCGCTAGGCACTACGGCTGTGTTCATGCTATCGATAAGCGGTGAATCATTTCGGCCAACGTGAGGCACGAATCGGCCAGAGTGGCCTTTGCCCCCTCTCACTGCCTTAGAACTTATCCGTAAATAAAATATAATCTCCTTCCATACGCGCGGTACGCGTGTGGAGGGGCGATGGCAACAGCAAAGGCATGGGAAGTCACTGACGAATTTTGGAGCCGCGTCGAACCGTTGATTCCGGTTCGCCAA
>CAIUTG010000074.1 GCA_903902035.1 uncultured Curvibacter sp.
AGCCTTGGCCGCATTCGACTGCCCCGCCCCCACCGACTGCAGGCCGGAGCGAACAATCTCGCTGAAATAGGCCGCTTCGAACGCGGTGAAGGTGATGAAAGCCGACCACTCGGCCCCGATGGGTCGCCCGATCCAGAAGGGCACCAACAAATAAAACCACAAAATCACCATCACCAAAGGCACGCTGCGCATGCCATTCACATAAAAGGCGGCCAGCCCCCGCAGCCAAGCCAGGGGGGAGCGGCGCATCAAAGCCAGGCCGGTGCCCAACACCGTGCCACCCAGAGCGGCCACAGCCGTCAGGGTCAGGCTGAACCACAGCCCCTTGAGAATGAAGTCATGGAATAAATCCCAAGAGTAGAAAGACAGGTCGAAGTTCATCGTTGATGGCCTTTCAACCCCTCATGCCCAAGCCGCTTTGGCAGCCAGGGCTGCCATCAGCCGGTTCACCGCCAAAGCCGTCAAGGCGTACAGGCCGGTGACCAGCAAATAGACCTCGATGCCGCGCGAGGTTTCCTCTTGGGCCTGCATGGCAAACAAGGTCAGCTCGGACACCGAGACGGCAAACGCGACCGAAGAATTTTTGACAATGCTCATGGCCTCACTGGTCAAGGCGGGCCACATGATGCGCGCCACCTGGGGCAGCAAGACAAAACGGAAACTTTGCCAAGTGGATAAACCCAAGGCCGTGGCGGCAGTCCGCTGACCTCGCGCCAAGGAGGCCATGCCCGAGCGCACCTGTTCTGCGATTCGGGCCGAGGTAAAAAACCCCAAGGCCAGCACCGCCAGCAAAAAGGGAGAGAAGTGGCGCAACACCGGCAGGGCCATGGGCATCACGTGGTACCACAGGAAAACCTGCACCAGCAAAGGGATGTTGCGAAACACTTCGACCCAAAGACCGGCCAAATTGGCGGCCCAGCCCCGGTCGTCGCCACGCCAGGTGCGCACCAGGCCGACCGCCGTGCCCGCCACCAAGGCCACACACCAGGCCAGACCCGCCACAGCCAAAGTCCAACCCCATGCCGACAGCATCCATTGCCAATAGGTGGGGTCAGCCCCGCCCGGGTCATCAAATAAAAATTCCCAGTGCCAAGACATTTGAGGTCGCTTGCCAGGGGCTTATTTATTCAAATAGGCTTCGGTCGGCTTGTCGTTCGGATTGGCCCAGGCCTGACGCGTGCTGTCGCTGGCGGGCAGGTTCAGACGCTGGCCTTTGGGTGGAATCGGCTGCATGAACCACTTGTCGTAGAGTTTGGCGAGTTCACCGCTCTTGGCCATTGCGGCCACCGTGTCATCGCCGATTTTTTTGAACGCCGGGTCGTCCTTGCGCACCATGATGGCGATGGGCTCGACGCTCAACACCTCGCCGACGATTTTGAAACTGGCCGGGTTTTTAGACAGGGCAATGTTGCCCGCCAAAATTTGGCTGTCCATCACAAAGGCATCGGCTCGGCCTGACTCCAACAGCAAAAAGCTGTCGGCATGGTCTTTGCCAAAGATTTCATTGAAATTGATGCCGCTGGCGCGTTCGTGCTTGCGCAACAGCTGAACCGAGGTCGTGCCGGTGGTGGTTGCCACCGTCTTGCCTGCCAGTTGAGCAATCGAGTTGATGCCCGAATCGGCCCGCACCGCAGTGCGCACCTCTTCCACATAGGCGGTGTTCAGAAAAGCCACATCGCGTTGACGCGTCGCATTGTTGGTGGTGGAGCCGCACTCAATGTCCACCGTGCCGTTTTGCACCAGGGGCACCCGGTTTTGCGAGGTCACGACCTGGTACTTCACGTCGAGTTTTTTGCCAATGGCTTTCTCGACATTGGCGATCACCGCCTGGCAAAGCTCCACGTGATAGCCCACGTATTTGCCATTGCCCAAGGTGTAAGAAAGCGCACCCGAGGAATCCCGCACGCCCATGGTGATGAAGCCCGCCGCCTTGACCTTGGCCAAGGTGTCGTTGCTTTGGGCCTGGGCCAAGCTGACCCCAGCGCACCAACTCAAACCCAATAAAGTAATCAAGAGGCCGGAAAGCCCCATACGACGAGATGGTTTCAATGAGGGGATCATGGGAAATTCCTTTACAAGGCAGCAGCAATGCCCCGAATTTAGCAGAAGCCCAGCAAGCGTTGGGGCGTTTCCCACATCATTTGTCGCCAATCTTCCAAACCAAACTGTTGCCCCGCCAATTGCAGCAAGGTGCCGTAATCCAAACGATAAGGCGACTTCAAGTGCGGCCAATCTGAAGCCCAGATGCACTGCCCCACCCCAAAATGACGCACCAACAAATGCACATGCGCCAAGGTGTCGGCAAAGGGATAGGCTTGCTCGGAGAATTTGCCAAACCCCGACAACTTGACCACGCCCTGACCACTGCGCCCCAAAGCCAACAAAGCCTGAACACCCGGCGCTTGCAGGCCGTCGGCCAAACGGGGGCGGCCACAGTGGTCGATCATGACCTTGACCCGGGTGCGTTCAATCAAAGGCATCAAGTCCACCAATTGATCGGCCTCCACCTGGAACTGCGCCCACATGTCCAAAGCGGCCAGGCGGCGCATCAGGGGTTCGATGTTTTGCGCGCCTTCCAGGTAATACGGCAGGCCCTGCAAGGCCACATTGAATGCCACCCCAATCACCCCCTGGGCCTTGAGCTTTTCCAGCGAATCAATGCTGGCCTGCTGCGGCACCACGGCAATGCCTTTGAAACGGTTGCGCCCATTTTGCTGACCTTGTGCAATGGCAGCCAACAAACAGCGGTTGTCCAGGCCATAGCCCGAGTTGGGGCCCACCAGCAAGGCATGCCGGGTGCCATAGGCGTCCATGACCTGGCTGTAGTAATCGGCCGTGCCAACTTCCTGGCCGATGGGGTGATAGGCTGCGTCGGGTGAATAAGGAAAGCCTTGGGGGTCGAGCACATGGCAATGCCCGTCGACCTTGGGCAAGGCCATCAATTCAAGCACAGAGGCCATCAGAAGGTGGCCGCAATGGCTTGCCGCAATGCCGGTGTGATCTCGGGCATGACGCCAAACCAGGCCTTGAAAGCCGGACGTGCTTGGTTGAGCAACATGCCTAGACCATTCACGGTGGTGTGGCCCCGCTCCCGCGCGGTTTTGAGGAAGCTGGTTTCCAAGGGAATGTAAATCGCATCCGACACCAGCGCCGTGGCGGGCAAGGCATCGAGCTTGACCTCCAGATCGGGCTGACCGTGCATGCCCTGGTTGGTGGTGTTCACCAACAAGGCCACGCCAGCCATGGCGTCGTTGCGTTCCGCCCAATCCAACACCTTGACGCGCGCACCAAATTCATCGGCCAAGGCCTGCGCTTTTTCACGCGTGCGGTTGACCAAACGCACTTCAGGCGCGCCTTCGTTGAGCAAACTCAGCACAATGGCCCGCGCTGCGCCGCCTGCGCCCAAGACCAAGGCGGGGCCAGCGTCGGCACGCCAATCGGGCTGGGCATCGCGCAGGCTTTGGATGTAGCCAAAACCATCGTTATTGAAACCATGCAAAGCGCCATCGGCTTGCACCACGATGGTGTTGATGGCCCCCATGGCCTTGGCCACCGGGTCCACATGGTCCATCATCTTCATGGCATTCACCTTGTGTGGGATGGTCACATTGCAACCCGCAAAACCCAAGGCAGGCAGACCCCGAATGGCCGCTTCAAAGTGATCGGGCTGAACCGGCAGCAACACATAAGCGCCGCGCAAACCGTGCTGCGCAATCCAATGGTTGTGGATCACGGGCGAACGTGAGTGGGCCACGGGCCAGCCCATGACGCCGGCCAAAACAAATTTTTGATCTGCCATTTTTTGACTTGAAGGAGTTGAGGGAGCGCCCGAGTTTACTTTTTCACCGGTGGCAACACATCGGTCACCACTTGCTTGCCATCGACCACCTTGGTCATGAAACTTTCGCGGTCAATGTCGCCATTGGCGTCGTAGGACAGGTCAATCAAAATGCCGGGGTGGTCTTTGGCGCTCAGGTGCAGGTTTTTCATCGCAGCGGCAAAGGCTTTGCCGTCAAATTTGCCAATTTTCTCGGTCACGGCCTTGATGGTGTACATGCCGATGTAACCCTTCAAGCCATTGTGATCCGAGCGGGTCTTGTACTCGCGCTGAAAGGCTTCGTCAAATTTCTTCACCCCGGGGATCGGCGCATCTGCCGTCAGGCCCACGTGGGCAATGGCACCGTTGGCGGACGCGCCCGCCAGTTCAATCACCTTTTGGCTGGTCAGGACCGTTTCACCCAGAATCGGTTTGCTGTAACCCTGCTTGCGCAGCTCACGCAGAATGCGGGCGGCCTCTTCTTCGTTGGTGTAAACAAACAGCGCATCGCCACTGCTTTGCTTGGCCTTCAAGATCGGGCTGCTGAAGTCAATTTGACCGGGCTCGATGGCGATGCCTGAGGCCACTGCCACGCCTTTGCCCTCCAAGGCTTTGACAATCAAATCGCGCCCGCCTTTGCCAAAATCGTTGTTGATGTAGAGCACATCGACCGATTTGGCTTTCACCACATCCTTGATGTAGCCGGCAATTTTTGGCATGGCCGTGGCCTGGGTGAAGGAGGTGCGGAAGATGTAGGGGTTGCCTTGCTGGGTAATGGCCGCCGCTTCACCGCCCGTGAAATTGGGCAATTCGGCGCGGCGGGTTTCGGCCATGCTGACCAAGATGGAGCCGGAGAACACCGGGCCCATCACCACATAAGCCTCCTGGTCCACCGCCTTTTGCGCCAAGCCTTTGGCCACACCCGGGTTGGACTGGGTGTCCATCGACACATAGTCAATTTTCTTGCCCAGAATCCCGCCTGCGGCGTTGATTTCCTTCACGGCCAGCTTGATGCCGTTGTCGAAATTGGTGCCGGAAGTGGCACCGGTGCCGGTCAACTCCATCAGGCCCACAATTTTCACGTTTTGGGCCAAGGCAGGGCTCAAACCAGCGGCCATGACGGCCCCTGCCAAAGCCAAAGTACCGGCCACTTGCTGGCAACGGCGTTTCAAAATGGTGGTCATGAAAGTCTCCTGATGGGGTTTTATAAAGACAAGAAAAAAATCAACGGGTCATGGCCGGGGCACCCGGCACATGACCGCCCAGAAACAAACGCTCGATGTTGGGATCGGCCAACAATTCATCGGCCGCTTTGTGCAGCACCAATTGGCCCGACTCCAGCGCAATCGCGTCATCGGCCATCTTCAAAGCGCTTTTGACGTTTTGCTCGACCATCAACACGGTGGTGCCTTGATCGGCCAATTTGCGCAAGAGTTTGAACACATCTTGCACCACCATGGGTGACAAACCAATGGAGGGCTCATCAATCAAAATGACCGAGGGGCGCAACAGCAAGGCGCGTCCAATTTCCAATTGCTTTTGCTCCCCCCCCGACAAAGCGGAAGCCTGGGAGTGCAAGCGCTCCTTCACGCGGGGAAAAAATTCCAGCACCTCGGGAATGCGCTCATGGGTGAGCTGGGTGCCCAGCGTGATGCCGCCCAGTTCCAGGTTCTGCCACACGGTCAATTGACCAAACAAATTGCGCCCCTGCGGCACGAAACCAATGCCTTTGGCCAGCAGTTGTTTTTGGCTCAAGCCCACGATGTTCTCGCCCTTGAGCAAAATACGGCCCTGGCGCAATTTGAGCAAGCCAAACAAGGTTTTCAGCACCGTCGATTTGCCTGCGCCATTGGGGCCCAGCAACAAGGTGATGCTGCCCTGCCTGACCTTGAACGACAGATTGTTCAGGATCATGAAGTCTTTGTAGCCAGCGACCACATCGTCGAATTCGATGGCCATGTTGTTTGTCACGGGCGTGCTCATCAGTTCCCCAAGTAGGCGTCCAGCACCTGTTTGTTGGCCCGAATTTCGGCCGGTGTGCCAATCGCCATGACGCGCCCCTCCACCATCACCATGATGCGGTGGCACAGGTCCATGACGAAATCCATATTGTGTTCAATCACCACAAAAGAGCCTTGGCGGCGCTGGTTCAGCTCTTTGAGCAAGGTCGAAATGCCGCCCACCAAACTCGGGTTCACGCCCGCACAGGGCTCGTCCAGCAACACCAGGTCGGGCTCGGCCATGAAGGCCATGGCAATGTCCACCAGTTTTTGTTGACCGTAACTCAAGCTGCCAGCCAGCTGGTCGGCCACATGGCGCAAACGAAACTGGTCGATCATGGCGTCGGCTTTCTCGCCCAGGCCCGAGTCGCTGGGGGCAGACAAGCGCCCCAGCAAGCTGCCCGAATGCTCTTGCGCGGCCACAATCAGGTTGTCGCGCACGCTCATCTTGCCAAACACTTGCAGGGTTTGGAAGGTGCGCCCCACCCCCAAACGGCTCAGATCCAAGGGCGAGGCCCCGGTGATGTTGTGGCCTTTGAATTCGATCGAACCCGAGTTGGGGGTGATTTGCCCCAAAACGCTGTTGAACATGGTGGTTTTGCCGGAGCCATTGGGGCCGATCACCCCAAAAATTTCACCCGGTTGAACTTCAAACGACACCCCACCCACGGCCTGAATCGCGCCATAGGCTTTTTTCAGATCGGTCACTTTCAAGAGTGCTTGGCTCATCATGCGGCCCCTACTTTTTTGGCAGCCAGGCTGCGTGCGGCCGAGGCCTGTTTGGCCTGTTGCCGCGAACGAATTTGGGTTGGGATGCTCAACAAACCATCGGGCAGCCAAATCATCAACAACACCACTGCGGCACCAAACAAAGGCAAGTACCAGGTGGCAACGCCGGGCACGTCACGCAGCCACTCTGGCAGCACGACGCCCACCGCAGCCCCCAGCAGGGGACCCCAAAAATAACCGGCGCCCCCCACCACCACCATCAGGTACATCATGATGGAAGCCCCAACGGCAAACGGCGCGGGTTCGATGAACTGCAACAAAGACGCGAACAACGCCCCGGCAAAGCCCGCATAGGCGGCGCCAATGGCAAAGCTCAGCAAGGTGTAGTTGCGCACATGGATGCCCAAACTCTCCGCCCGAATCGGGTTGTCCCGCAAGGCCTGAAACGCCTTGCCCCAAGGCGAGCGCAACAAACCCGCCAGCAACAAAGCCAGGACCGCTGTGATCGCCAGCACCAGGTAGTAATACCGCAGGTTGGACTCAAAGCTGAACCCACCCCAAACCGGCCGCGCAATGTTGTTGATGCCGTAGGTGCCCCCGGTCAACCATTCTTCGTTGCGCATCACCAACCACACGGCCGTGTTGAAGCCCAAGGTGGCAAAAGCCAGGTAAATGGCCTGCACCCGCAAGGCAGGGAAACCCAGCACCAGACCCAGGACAAAGCACACCAAACCGGCCGCCAGGAAAGCCCACCAAAAGCTCACCCCCATGGGCATCAAGATCGCCACGGTGTAGGCCCCCACGCCCAGAAAAGCGCCATGGCCCAAGGACTTTTGCCCCGCATACCCCACGGTCAAATTCAGGCCCATGGTGGCGGTGGTGAAAACCAGCCAATAACTCAGCAAATAAATGCCGTAGTTCTTCATGAACTGCGGTCCGATCAAGAACAGCGCGCCCAAGGCCAAGACCAACAGCCCCAGGAAGACTTTGTTGAACTTCATACCTTGCGCTCCTCTTTCTTGCCCAAGAGGCCCTGCGGCTTGAACAAAATGACCACCATGAACACCACCAAAGCCACGGCATCTTTGTAGGCCGGGGAAAGATAGGCCGCGGCCAGGTTTTCACACACCCCCACCAACAAGCCGCCCAACAAGGCCCCCCGCGAATTGTTAAACCCGCCGATGATGGCGGCAAAGAAAGCCTTGTTGCCCAAGCCCTCGCCCATATCGAACTTGGCGAGATAAGTCGGTGTGACCAACAGGGCCGCCACCACCGCCAACACGGCATTGATGGCAAAGGTGTAAAACACCATGCGCGGCACGTTGATGCCAAGCACCATGGCGCTCTCGGTGTTTTGCGCCACCGCTTGCATGGCCCGTCCGGTGATGGTTTTGCTGAGGAACGCCTGGGTGGCCAACACAATGGCAGTGGCCAACAAGAAAGTACCCAGGTCTTGTGCCGTCACGGTGACGCCCATGACGTTAAAAATCTGGTCAGGGAACAAACTGGGGAAGGGAAAGGCCTGAGCGCTGTAGCCAGCGCGCACCCCATTGCGCAAGGCAATCGCCAGGCCAATGGTGGCGACCACGATGGGCATCATGCCGAATTTGTAAAGCGGGTCGACCAGGCCCCGCTTGAAGACCCACCCCAAGAAAAACACCGCCAACACCACCGTCAGCAAAAAACTCAACCACAAAGGCAGCCCGTAAGACATGCCGATGAGCATCATGAAGGCGGGCAGCATGACAAATTCGCCCTGGGCAAAATTGATGGTGCCCGAGGCTTGCCACAGCAAGGTGAAACCCAGCGCAGCCACGGCATAAATGCTGCCCGTGGCCAGGCCTGAGATGAAAAGTTGTAGAAAGTCGGTCATGGCGCCGCTTGTTCAAAAAGGTACCAGACTGTACCTTTTTAAATACCCAAGCAGGACCCCCGGCCGTCAGGGGTTTCCCTAGTTGATGCCAATATCAGAACATGTGGCGCATGCCCACTGCCACCGACATTTGATTGGGGAAGTAGTTTGACCACACCGGCCCCCCCAATTGAGAGTAAGTGGCGTTGAGGTAAATATCGGTGCGCTTGCTCAGGCTGTCGATGAGTTCGCCCACATAGTATTTGGCCGAACTGCTGCCCAGACACGTGCGGCTGCCAATGCCTCCGTTGACGCCATTGGGGGTCATGATGGCGGTGCCTGGTGTGCCACAACCATAGGCCGCGTTGCCGCCCGCTGCGGCTGCGCCGCCATAGCTGTTGGTGTTGCGCTCATAAAACGAGCCATTCAGCTTGAGGGTGGGGGTAAACAAATAGCTGGCACCCACCCAGTACATGTTCTCGACCCGGGGCGTGATGTAGCCATAGGTGTTCCAGCCAGTCACATTGACACCACTCAAGTTGGTCATGGTCATGTCGTGGTTGGGATTGGACGGCGCGGAGGTGGTGATGCGTTCCCAGCCCCCCTTGAAGGTCAAAGAGGGCGTGGCATCCACTGCCGCCAACACCGCGACGGCCTTGGTGTCGGCAAACTGCACGGTCAAATTGCCTGCGGTGGCACCCGCTGTAGCCAGTTGCGAGTCGTTGTTTTGACCCGCCGCCACGGCCAAACGAACCGGGTTCAGGTTCAGATAAGCCGAGCCTGCATAAGCCTGACGGGCCGAGCCGGATTCTGGCAAACGGTACATCAGCGACACCTTGAACATGTCGTTGGGCGCGAGGGTGTACTTGATGGAGTTGTCCCAACGCGATTCTGCGGTAAAGCCACCGCCGCCATAGCCCCCATTAAAAACCAAGGGGTCCATGTAGCCACTGTTCACGTCGAATTGCCCCAGGGCATCGCCAATGGGATTGGTTTGTCGACCAAAGCGAAGTTCGCCCCAAGTCTTGCTTTTCAGACCCAGCGTGGATTCACGCGCAAACAACTGCCCGTCGTAGGAACCTTCCTGCGAGGTTTCGGGCGAATTGGCTTGGGCATTGGAAGCCGCAATGCGGCCATTGGGGACGGTGCCTACAGCGGCATTGATGCCCGACTCCAGGGTGAACACGGCGGCCAGACCGCTGCCGAGATCTTCACTGCCTTTGATGCCCCAACGCGAAGGCGACAAACCGCCGTTGAGCAAGCCGGTCACGGAGCCTTGCGACTTGCCATTGGTTTGGGATGCAGGAATGGCCACGGGGTTCACCAACCCCGAAGTGGAAGAGCCCGCCTTGGTGACTGGACTGTTGGGCAGGCTGTTCATGTTGGAGCCGCCATTGGGGTCGGATGCACCCGCGTGGTTCACATAGCTGGCGGCCAAATCGATGATGCCGTAGAGCTGAATATCGGCATGGGCCACCCCGCTGGCACCAACCAAGGCCATGCTGGCGGCCAGCGCAATTTTGTTCATTCTCATGGGTTTTAATCTCCGTTTTTTTAAAAAAACCAGGAGAAAATCACTCCTGGCAGGAAATTAAAATCATGCCTTTCTGAGCAAAGTTGACGTAAAAAAGTGTAGCAATTGGTCCACCAATGCTGATAATTTTTACAATTGTTTCAGCTGAATGGCCGTAAAACAACAGCCCGACCGGGGGATGCCCGTTATGCGCGTCGAGTGGCCCACGCAGGCAGGGGGGCAGGTCGGTGCAAGACCTCGTTTTGCAGCCACAGCGCGCCCTGACGGGCCCGTTGCACGACCAAATCGAGTGGCATTTGTTGGTAGTCGTCGTTGAAGACTTCAAAGCTGTAATCGCCCTGGTAACCCAAACGGTCCAGGCGCAACACCAAATCAGCCAGTTGCTCGCTGTGCGCGCCTTCACCTGGAAACACGCGGAAGGTGCGGGCCGTGGTCATGCGGTCTTGGAAGGTGGGGGTTTCGTGCCACATGAAGTCCGACAACTGCACCAGGAAGATGGCTTCGGGGTCAATTTCGTCGATGGCGTCAAGCGGGGTCTTGGCCGCAAAAATATGGAAAGAATCCAGCCCGATGCCCAAGTTGGGGCAATCGGCGCGGCAAATCACATCCCAGGCGGTGGTGAACTCATTGATGGTGCGCCCCCAGGACAGGCCCTCAAATGCCACTTTGACGCCCAAGGGAATCGCCAACATGGCGAGCTTGCGCAAGTCTTTGGCAATCGCATCAAAGTCTTGGGTGGCATGAACCGAGGTGCTGGAGCAGGCCAACAAGACCTTGCTGCCCGTGGCCACGGTCATCTCCAGCATGGCTTTGGCAATGTCGATCTTGTAGTCGTGCAAACCGCCTGAGAGGCCCTCAAAGTCACGCAAGACCTGAAAGCCGGTGCTGCGCAAACCATTGTCGGCCACGGCCTGGGCCGCGCCCGCCACGCCACCCGGGTGGCCCACCACATCGCGGGCGCTCAGCATGACTTGGGTAAACCCACCACGCTTCATGGCCGCCAGCTTGGCCTCCAAGGAGCCGGCCAGGGAGATGGTGTCCATGCCGAAATCGGCAATCTCAGGCAATGGGCTCATGGTTTATGGGTTTTGGTGAACCAACTCGAACGACACCGACTCCAACTCGCGGCGTGTCAGTGCGCCTCGGTCATCGGGGTGCAATTGGCTGGCTTCGACAAATTCAACGCCCTGGGCCTTCAGGGCCGCCACGGCAGCGGGCACATCGGTGGTGCCCAAGCCAATGCGTTCCAGGCGCTCCACGCGCTCGGTGGCGTCGAGTTCGTCTTCCCAGGCGTCGGGTTCAATCAACTGCCACAAAAACTGGCCACAGGGGCTCTTCATGAGCACGCCCTTGGGCAAAATACCAAAGCGCTGTTCGGGCGCCATGGTTTGGAAATCAAACATTTCTTCGAAATAGGCCAACCAATCGTTGGTCCGTCCCGGCCCCACATACTGCACCACGCCAAAGTAATTCATACCGGCCACGGCTGGGGGGTCTTGGTCAACGCCGGCAATCGGCTTAAAGTCCACGTCGTAAATGGAAAACTCTTGCCAACGGTCGACAAAATAAAAGCGGCTGCCACCAGGGCCTTGAATGGCCGGGATGTGCAGCTCCATGGCCTGGGCATGGCTGGGCACGCTCCAAGCACCCAAGCCCACGCATCGCTGGTGGGCTTGGTAGGCATCAGTCACGCGAAACGCGACCGCTGCCAAGCTGACTTGCCCCTGACCAACGGCGCCCACGCGGGCGTCGTCGGGGTGGGCATTGACAATCAAATTCATGCCGCCTTGGCGATACAAAGTGACTTCACGCGAACGGTGCCGTGCCACGGGGCGAAACCCCATCGCTTCCAGCACCCGACCCAGGGCTTGAGGCCGGGTCGTGGCGTACTCGATGAATTCAATCCCCGCCAGCCCCAAACGGTTCAGGGCATTGGGAATCGCTTCGCGGTTACTGGCGTGAAGTTCTTTGATCACTTTGGCTAAACATTCCTAAGAGAGTCCGCTATTAGAAGCGGTAAACGCCACCCACTGTGAAGGTGGTGGTGGTGGGAATCAGGCCGTGGTAAGCGGCTTGATACCAAGTGGCACCGGTGGTCACAGTAGGAACATTAACATTGGTACCAACACTGGAAGTAACGCCGGTGACGTACAAGGTCGTGTCCTTGTCAACGGCGTACTCGTATTTACCGCTCAAATAGTTGGCATTGTTGTCTTGACCCATTGCGTAGTCATCCGTCCGACGGTAGTAGGCCGCAGAAACGGTCGACTTTGCATCCACCTTGTAGTTGACACCAGCCCACAACATTCTTTGAGTCAAAGAACCCGTGCTAGCAGCAAATGGTGCAATGTTGATGGAGTTAACAGGCAAACCACTCAGCTGGCCAATGTTGGCAACCGTGTAGCTGCCTGCATTGGTGGGGTTTTGCAAGTGAATCTGCTCAAAACCACCCTTTAAAGTGGCTTGGGCGCTCAGTTCATAACGAGCCATCAAAGCAACAGCGCGAGCGTTGGCTACGCTAACGCTGAGCGCATTGGGTGACATGGGAGTAGCACAGCTCAATGTGGCAGAAGCGGCACAAGCAGTGGTGCTGGTGCTGCCGCCAACATTGAGGGTATCCAGGGTGTTTTGAACATTCAAGCTCACGCCAAAGGGTGCAGTTTCGTAGGCGATTTTTGCGCTTTCAGCAGTGCCCATGGTAAAGCCCTGGGTATACCCGCCAAATTTGTATTGCAAGCCCGCTTGGAAAGGCCCATAGCTGTTGGTCCATTTCACAGAATTGTCCCAACGGCTGTCACCCGTATAGGCACCAGCACCCCAACCGCCGTTCATGCCCAAAGGCGAAACCGCGTAACCAACCGACATAGGGTCGTAGCCAAACTGTGTATCACCCATCAAGGTGGTCATGTGACCAAACTTGAACAGGCCATATTGGTCGTTCTTAACCCAGACAGAAGCTTCGCGGTCAAACATTTGACCTTGGATCGAGCCTTCGCCCTTATTGAACATGGAGCCAGCACCAGGCAAGGAGTCGCTCACGCGGCCATTGGGGTTGGTGCCAGTGTTGACGTTAATCATGCTTTCGAGAACGAAGCCAGCGGAATCGCCGCCATCAAAGTTCCGTTGACCTTTGAAGCCCCAGCGTGAAGGCACAGTGTTGCTTGGCAAGAATGAAGTCAAACGATGCAAGCTGGGGGCGGCATTTGCCATGGCCGAGTTGCCAGAAGCAGAGTTAGGATCTTCACTCAGGGAGTGGTTGGTGGTGCCTAGGCCAAGATCCAGAACACCATAAAAAGTCAGGCTATTGCGTTCGTTGCCAATGGTGATGTCAGCGTGAGCAGCAACACCCGCGAAAGCCAAGGCAGCTGCCAAAGCAATTTTGTTCATCTTCATAAGATTCAATCTCCGTGGTTTTTACGAAAGCAAAGAACACAGTTCTTTGCAAAGTTTTGCAATTTGTTACTTTCGAAACGAATTCGCAAAAAAATTGTACCGATCAGTTCGTTTAAAACATCACAAAAATTACAATTTTTTTAGGTTAGTGTCGTAAAAACAACAGACTTCGAGCTATGATTCAGGGTTTACCCTTGTTGGACGCGGCCATCAATTCCTCTGGTGTCGCCTTGCCAAAGCCAAAAAAGGCCAGGTAAGCAGGAATCATCTCAATCAACATCTCTGCCCCGGTCTGAATCGGGCATTGACGGGCTTGCGCTTCGGCCAACAGGGGGGTGATGGTTTGTTTCATGACCACTTCACCCACATAGGTGCCGGGAATCAAGCGGCTCACATCAAAAGGCAATGGGTCGCCATCCTGAGCGCCCATGGGCGTGGCATTCACCACCAAGTCGTAACCGTGCGGGTCGTTGCTGCCGGTGCTGACCTGGAGTTGGGGAAAGTATTTTTGCAGACGCTGCGCCAAACCCTCGGCCCCTTCGGGGCGGGCATCGAACAGGGTGAGTTCAGTCACCCCCGCGTCGGCCAGGGAGGCCGCAATGGCCGACCCCACCCCGCCACTGCCCACCACCAAGGCGCGCTTGCCAGCAGGCACAAAGCCCTTGCGTTTGAGCCCCAGGACAAAACCGAGACCGTCAAATTGGTCGCCCATCAAACTGCCGTCGGGTCGCACCAACAAGGCATTGCAAGCCCCTGCCACATGGGCCGTGGGCGAGGCTTCATCCACCAAAGACATGGTGGTGACTTTGTGGGGCATGGTGATCAAGGCCCCCTTCAAGTTGGTGAACTTGCGGATGCTGGCCAAGGCCGCCACATAGTCTTCTGGCTTGACGCCCATGGGCATGACGACCGCGTCAATGCCCTTGGATTCAAACCAGGGGTTGTAGATCATGGGGGCCTTGAAGTGGTCCGTGGGGTAGCCGATGTGGGCAATGAGGGTGGTTTTTCCGGTAATCATGATTGAATTGTACCAATCGGTTCATTTGGCGAAATACGCAAAAACCCTGATCAGAAGTTGTACCATCCGCAGCTGCCGCTGAAAACAACCTTGACCATGACCGCTGCCAGAACCAAACGCTCTTACGACTCGGCTCAATCCATGTCAGACATTTTGACGGTGGCCACTTCCGAGTTTGCCGAGAAGGGTTTCAGCGGCGCACGGGTGGACGACATCGCAGAACTCACGCGCACCAGCAAGCGCATGATTTACTACCACTTTGAATCCAAAGAGGGCCTGTACCGCGCCGTGCTGGAAGCCGCTTATGCGCAGGTGCGCGAGCATGAAGGCACACTGGCTTTGGACGACCTGCCCCCGGACGAAGCCATGGCCAAATTGGTGGGGTTCAGTTTTGACAACCACCGCAACAACGAGGCTTTTGTGCGCCTGGTCATGAATGAAAACATCATGCGCGCCAGCACCTTGCAAGAGAGCCCCTTGATCTCGCAATTGAATGTGCCCATCATCGAGACCCTGAAAAAGTTGCTGCAAAGGGGCGCAGAACAAGGCATGTTCAAGGCCCACATCGACCCGGTGATGCTGCACCGAGCCATCTCGGGTTTGTGCTTTCACAATGTGTCCAACCAACACACTTTTTCCCTGATTTTTAACCACGACCCCAGCCAGCCCCAGGTCATGCAGGCCTATCGCCAAAGCGTGATCGACATGGTGTTGAGCTACGTCAAAGCCTGAATTTGGAGCACGCCATGAAGCCACGCCTGTCAATTGCCCTGTTGTCCTGGCTGGCGGGTCTGCTGGCCGTCGCTTTCAGCGCCTCTGGCTGGGCGGACAGCACGAGTTCTTTTTCAGCCTCCGATTCGGTCTCGACCTCGGTGGGCAGCCTTTCGGATTCGGTGCAGGGGGCCAGCAACAGCTCCTCCAAAACCACCCACCTGGCCCAAGGCGACTACCGCATTGAGGACTGGCAGCTGGTGGCGCAAGACCCCGAACACCCCCATGCACCGCAGCTGCGTTTGCAACTGGTTGCGCTGACCAATCCGCAAGAACCACTGTGGCTAACCCTGCCCCAAGCCACCGCAGAACAAGCCGGCCTGACCAGGGGCCAAACCGTGTACGCCCAGAACCGGCCCTACGGCATGGTGTTGTCCAACCCCAACCCCTTTTATGTCCTGCTGGACGACCGCACACGCGATGACCTGCACACCCGCATGGTTGCGCTTTGATCTCTTTCAGACACCTGATAAAACCCCTGGCAGTGTGGCTGCTGGCTGGGGCGGGCCTGCTCGCGGGGGGCAGCGCCAGCGCCCAGCTTGGCATTTCAGGGTCTTCTGAATTTTGTGACGACGGGCCGGCCCTCAGCGCGGCGCAAAACGATCGCTTGCTGCACTTTGCGGCCATCGTGCGGGAGCAGCTCGAACAACACCGCCAAGACCAAGCACCCCCCTTGGCCCTGGTCTCGCGTTCGGGTCTGGATCTGAGTCTGCTGGGGCAGCGCTACTCCCATTCCGGCTGGGTTCAAATCACGGCCCCCGAACCCGAAGTGGCTGGCGTTTGGGAAGTGCGCCAGCTGTATTACGCCTGCCAGGACCAAGGCCCGCGTCTGTTTGACCAGGGCTTGAGCGCCTTCGTCAAAGGCACGCACGACCCCGACCTGGGCTTTGTCTCCTTGGTCTGGCTGCCCCCCGAGGCCAGCGCGGCCCTGGCCCCCCAAGTGGCCGACAAGGCCAGCGCGCTGGCCCTGCTGGGCGAGCAGTACAGCGCCAATGCCTATCCTTTCAGCGAGCGCTACCAGAACTGCAACCAGTGGGCCCTGGAAATGCTGGCCACGGTGGAGGGCCCGGTGCCCAATCGCGCCCAGGCCCAGGCGTGGCTGCGTGCGCGGGATTACCACCCCACCGAAATTCAACTGCACTGGCCGCCGCTGCTCTGGCTGAGCCAGCTTTCACCCTGGCTGCGCAGCGATGATCACCCAGACAGTGATCTGGATCAAAGCCAATTCAGCGTCAGCTTGCCAGAATCCCTCGAATCCTTCGTGCGCCAACTTTGGCCGCAAGCACAAAGAATGGAGCTGTGCCACCACCTGACCCAGATCGTGATCCATGTGGGCTGGACCCCCCTTTCGGAAGGCTGCCAAGCGGGGCCTGGGGACACCACCCTCGACTTGGCCCAGCGGCTTTGAGGCTTGACACCGTTTCCGCTTGACACGAAGATCTGAGGTTTCCGATATTTTTACTTGGCTGCTTACCCCATGCGAATCGTGACCCAAAAGGCGCTCAGCGC
>CAIUTG010000075.1 GCA_903902035.1 uncultured Curvibacter sp.
AGGATATTGCTCTTGCTCAGCTCCACCTCGTCCTTGCGGGCTGTTTCCTTGTAGCGCAGGCGCTTGTAATGGTTGTACACGGCTACAGCCAGCGTACGTTTGGCCACTTCCTGGCCGATCACATAGTTGTCCAGGTTTTGCTTGATCTCGGCAGGCGTGGGCAGGCCACTGCGGGCTTCGCCCTCGATGCTGGTGACCTGCAGCTCGTCACGCACGATGTCGTTGCACAGGTCAATGCACTCGTCGCAAATGAAGACCGATGGGCCGGCGATGAGTTTTTTGACCTCGTGTTGGCTCTTACCGCAAAACGAGCAGTAAAGCGTTTTTTCGCTGGAAGAACCTTTTTTTTCAGCCATATGAATACGTCAACAAATAAAACTAAAACAATGATAACGAATAAAAAACGGCGCCTCCCGTTTGCAGGAGAACGCCGTTTGCAGACCGCCGGAAAATCAGGGCCGTTTGGCGATCACTTGGTCGATCAAGCCGTATTCCTTGGACTCATCTGCTGACAAATAGTAGTCCCGTTCGGTATCGCGCTCAATGCGGTCCAGGGGCTGACCCGTGCGTTCGGCCAAAATTCTGTTGAGTTGTTCACGGGTCTTCAAGATTTCACGCGCGGCAATCTCAATTTCGGTGGCCTGGCCCTGAGTGCCCCCCAAGGGTTGGTGGATCATGACCTTGGAGTTGGGCAAGCAAAAGCGCTTACCCTTTTCACCGGCCGCCAGCAAGAAAGCGCCCATGCTGGCCGCCATGCCAATGCACAGGGTGGAAACCTGGGGCTTGATGAAGTTCATGGTGTCAAAAATCGCCATGCCGGCACTGACCGAGCCGCCGGGCGAATTGATGTAGAACGAGATGTCCTTGTCCGGATTCTCGCTCTCCAAAAACAAGAGTTGAGCCACCACCAGGTTGGCGGTCTGGTCGTTGACGGGGCCGACCAAAAACACCACGCGCTCTTTGAGCAAGCGGGAATAGATGTCGTAGGAACGCTCGCCGCGTCCCGACTGCTCGATCACCATGGGCACCATGCCCAGGCCTTGGATGTCTTGTGTGCTCATGTGTTTACCTTAACGGCTGAACTCAGCCCATCAACTCTTCAAAAGAAATGGATTTTTCCAACACCTTGGCTTGGCCCAAGACGAAGTTGGTGACGTTGCTCTCAATCACCATGGCTTCGACTTCAGCCAAGCGGTTTTGGTCGCCAAAATACCAACGCACCACATCGGCAGGACGCTCGTAGCTGGAAGCCAGTTCGTCCACTTGGTCCTTCAACTGCTGGGGCGTGACTTGCAGGTTGTTGGCCTTGACCAACTCGGCCACCACCAGGCCCAAACGCACACGGCGCTCGGCTTGGTCACGGAACAACTCTTCAGGAATGGGGGCTTTGTCGGCGTCTTTCACACCGCGTTGCTTCAGGTCAGCGCGAGCGCCTTCGACCAAGCGGCCCATTTCAGCCGCGATGCTGGCTTGGGGCAAGTCCAACTCGGCCTTGGCCACCAAGGCGTCCATCACGGCTTGCTTGTTGCGGCCCAGCAGGCGGTACTTGACTTCGCGCTGCAGGTTCTTGCTGATGTCGGCGCGCAGGCCTTCCACAGTGGCTTCGGCAATGCCGAGCGACTTGGCCAGAGCCGCGTCCACGTCGGGCAGGTGCGCAG
>CAIUTG010000076.1 GCA_903902035.1 uncultured Curvibacter sp.
CCAAGCCCGCCCCAACAGCCCAGTTTGGCAAGACCGGGGTCATGAGCAACGCCCACAGCGCCAAACTCAAGGCATAAAAGACCATGACCGCCACCACATCCCAGCGGCCCAGGGTGATGGCCGAGGTGCGCATGCCGATCTTCAGGTCGTCGTCGCGGTCCACCATGGCGTACTCCGTGTCGTAGGCCAAGACCCAAAAACCATTGGCTGCGATCAGACCCCAAACCAAACCCGCTTGCGCCAAGGGCACCCCACCTGACCCCGGGCTCACCGCACTGAAGGCCATCGGAATGCCCATGCTGAAGGCCACGCCCAGCACCGCTTGCGGCATGGCGACATAGCGCTTGGCAAAGGGGTAAACCAGGGTCACCGCCAAAGCGGCAAACGACCACAGCACCGTCTTCAGGTTGGTGCTCAGCACCAACCCAAAAGCCAGCAGCGCCAGCACCGCGCCCAAGGCCAAGGCCTCGGGACTGGAGACAGCGCCGCTGGTCACCGGGCGTTGGGCGGTGCGTTTGACATGGCGGTCAAAGTCCTGGTCGGCCACATCGTTCACACAACAGCCCGCACTGCGCATCAGAAATGTGCCAACGGTAAACACCGCCAACAAATGCCAACCCGGAAATCCCTGGGCCGCCACCCACAGCGCGCTCAAGGTTGGCCACAAGAGCAGCAGCCAACCGGCGGGGCGGTTCCAGCGAATCAAACTCAAATACAAGGCGAGACGATCGGACAGGGCCATAAAAAAAGACTCAATTCACACGCAACACATGCGGCAAGGGGCAGGCCATGATGGCGTTGCGCAAGGCGGCAATGGCTTCATAACGGGTGAAGCTGCGGCGCCACACCAGCACCACCCGGCGCATGGGCGGCTCACCCGCAAACGGCACATAAATCAGTGGCAAGGAAGCGCTCCCCGTTTGGGGCTGAAATGGCATGCTCAAGCTCGGCACCAGCGTCACCCCCATGCCGGCAGCCACCATGTGCTTGATGGTCTCCAAGGAAGAGCCCTCAAAATTCTTGCGGATGCCCTCGGGGTTGCTAGAGAAGCGTGCAAATTCAGGACAAACCTCCAGCACATGGTCACGAAAGCAGTGGCCAGCGCCCAGCAACAACAGGTTTTCGTTTTTCAGATCGTCTGAGGTGACCGACGCCCGCTGGGCCAAGGGGTGTTGCGGTGGGGCGGCCAGCCAAAATGGCTCGTCGTACAAAGGGGCCACAGCGAGGTTGGTGTCCGGAAAAGGCTCGGCCAAAATGGCACAGTCAATGTCACCCGCGCGCAGCATTTCAAGCAATTTGACGGTGAAGTTTTCATGCAGCATCAAGGGCATTTGCGGGTTGCGCTGCATCACCTGGGTCACCAATTCGGGGAGCAAATAAGGGCCAATGGTGTAGATCACGCCCAAGCGCACCGCGCCCGCCAGGGGGTCTTTGCCGCGCTTGGCGATTTCTTTGATGGCGGCCGCCTGCTCCAACACGCTTTGGGCCTGACGCACGATTTCTTCGCCCAAAGGGGTCAGGCCGACTTCGTTGGCACTGCGTTCAAACAGCTTGACTTCCAGCTCTTCCTCCAATTTTTTGATGGCCACCGACAAGGTTGGCTGTGACACCAGGCAGGCATCGGCCGCGCGGCCAAAATGCTTTTCACGCGCCACCGCAACGATGTATTTGAGTTCGGTCAGGGTCATGGGGAAATTTGAAGGGTTCAGGCCTTTAAGTACTCCGATTTTCCACCCAACCAGCGCGTCAGGTGTTGTTGGGCCAAATCAGGGGCACTGTCCAGCAAGCGAGGTGCGGCCCATTGGGCCCATTCGAGCAAGGCAGCGTCCTCGGCCAGATCGGCAAACCGCAGCATTTGCGCCCCCGATTGCCGCGCGCCCAAAAACTCGCCGGGACCACGAATGTCCAGATCGCGCCGGGCAATTTCAAAACCATCGTGGGTCTCGGCCATCGCCTTGAGCCGCTCACGGGCGGTTTCGCCCAAGCGCCCACTGTCGCCGGTGGCGTACAGCAACACGCACGCCGAGGCCGCCGCGCCGCGCCCCACCCGGCCGCGCAATTGGTGCAATTGGCTCAAGCCAAAACGCTCGGCATGTTCAATCACCATCAGCGAGGCATTCGGCACATCCACCCCGACTTCGATCACGGTGGTGCTGACCAGGACGCCCATGACGCCCGCCGTGAAAGCGGCCATGACCTCTTTTTTCTCGGCACTGGCCATGCGCGAATGCAGCAAGCCAATCAGCACACCCGGCAGCGCCTCGGTCAAATCGGCATGGGTTTGGGTGGCATTGCTCAGGTCCAGCGCTTCGCTTTCTTCGATCAGCGGGCAAACCCAATAGACCTGACGGCCCTGCGCCAATTGCTCGGCCATGCGGGCAATGACCTGGTCGCGGCGGCTGTCGGAAATCAGTTTGGTGACGATGGGCGTGCGACCCGGCGGCAATTCATCGATGGTGGAGACATCCAGGTCGGCAAAATAGCTCATCGCCAGGGTGCGCGGGATGGGCGTGGCCGTCATCATCAGGAGGTGCGGTTCGCGGCCGGAACCATCGACCAACTTGGCGCGCAAGGCGAGTCGCTGCGCCACGCCAAAGCGGTGTTGCTCATCGATCAAGGCCAGGCCCAAGTTCTTGAATTTCACCTGCTCTTGAATCACGGCATGGGTGCCGATCACCAAGGCCGCTTCGCCCGATTCAATCAGCGCCAAAGCCGCCAGACGTTCTTTCTTCTTTTGCGCACCGGCCAGCCAAGCCACCTGTCGCCCCAGCGGGGCCAGCAAAGGGGCCAGCCAGCCAACCAATTTGCTGAAGTGTTGCTCGGCCAAGATTTCAGTGGGGGCCATCAAGGCGCATTGCCACCCCGCGTCCATGCAGATGGCCGCAGCCAGCGCGGCCACCACGGTTTTGCCCGAGCCCACATCGCCTTGCAGCAGGCGGTGCATGGGCACCGCCCGGGCCAGGTCCTGTGCAATTTCTTCGCTAACCCGCTGTTGTGCCGCCGTCAGGTTGAAAGGCAAAACGGCCAGCAATTGGCCGACCAAAGTGGCGGGCTTCAAGACCGGGGCCTTGAGCAGCGCTCGCTCCCGTTTGGCCTGCAATTGCGAGAGCTGTTGCGCCAACAATTCTTCGACCTTCAAGCGCTGCCAGGCAGGGTGGCTGCGGTCCTCCAAGGTGGCAATGGAAACGTCGGGGCTCGGGTGGTGCAAAAACTGCAAGGCCTGGGCCAGCGGCCAGCACTCAGGCAAGGACTGTCGCAAGGCCAAGGGCAGGGTTTCACTGAGCGCCCCCCGTTGCTCGGCGCGGGTCAGCCCCGTTTGCACCGCGCGCCGCAGGTAGGCCTGGGGCAGCGCCGCGGTGGTGGGGTAGACAGGGGTCAGGGCCTGGGGCAATTCGCCCCCGGCCAAACGGAACGTGGGGTGCATCATTTGACGGCCCCAAAAACCGCCCTTGATTTCACCGCGAATCCGCAAGCGCGTGCCCACCGAGAGGGTTTTCTGATGGGAGGGGTAAAAACTGAAGAACCGCAGTTCGCACTCGCCCGTGGCGTCTTCCACCATCACCAGCAGTTGCCGACGGGGCCGCATCACCACTTCGCTTTTGACCACCGTGGCCTCAATTTGCACCACCTCGCCATCGCGGGCCGAGCGGATGGCCACCAGGCGGGTTTCATCCTCGTAGCGCAGGGGCAGGTGCAGGGCCAAATCGATGTCGCGCGTCAGTCCCAACTGACGCAAGGCCTTTTGCGGCGGCGTCAATTTGGCAGCCCCCTGGGCCGCTGGCGCTTGGGGCGCTGCGGGCACAGGCGAGTTGGACGAAGAAGGCACGGGCATGCCGCCATTTTTACCCAGAGCCGCTGCCCGTAAAATCACCCCCCTGAGTTTGCCTTCCTTTTCCTCTTTTTAACCCCTTGGCACGGGCCTGTTCCGCCCTCAAGTTCATGACCTCCTGCTCCAGCTCTCGCGTTTTCAGTCTCAGCGACTTTGACTTCAGCCTCCCGCCCGAACTCATTGCCCAACACCCCGCCCCTGTGCGCAGCGGCTCCCGACTCTTGGATGGCCGACAGGCCGGTGCGCCGGTGGACCGCCTCTTCAACGCCCTGCCCAATTTGTTGCAAACCGGTGACCTGCTGGTCTTCAATGACACCCAGGTGATCAAGGCCCGCTTGTTTGGCGAAAAAACCAGTGGCGGCAAGGTCGAGCTGCTGGTCGAACGGGTGCTGGTGCCGTCTGCGTCGAACGAGTGGGGTCAGCATGAAGTGGTGGCCCACATGAAGGTCAGTAAAAAACCCTTGGTCGGCGGGGTGCTGAACATGGTCGGCGGCTTCACCGCCACGCTGCTCGGGCGTTGGCCCGATGCACAAGGGGCCCTGTTTCGGTTCCGTTTCAGCGCCGAACCCCACGCCCTGATGGCGGCCCACGGCCATGTGCCCCTGCCGCCCTATATCCAACACGCCGACTCCAGCGAAGACGAGACGCGCTACCAAACCGTGTTTGCCAAACACCCCGGTGCGGTGGCGGCCCCCACCGCAGCGCTGCATTTTGACGACGCCTTGCTACAAGCCCTGAAAGACCGGGGGGTAACCACCGCCAGCGTCACCCTGCATGTTGGCGCGGGCACTTTCCAGCCCGTCAAAACCGAAAATTTGAGTGAGCACAAAATGCACAGCGAGTGGTATCAGGTGCCGCCCGATACCGTGCAAGCCATTGAGGCCTGCCGCGCCCGGGGTGGCCGCGTGGTGGCCGTGGGCACCACCACCGTGCGCACCTTGGAGTCTTGGGCGCAAGACCCCGAAACTCGCAGCGGTGACACCCGGATTTTCATCACCCCCGGCTTTGAATTCAAAGTGGTGGACAGCCTCATCACCAATTTTCACCTGCCCAAAAGCACCTTGATGATGCTGGTCAGTGCCTTCGCGGGCTATGAACCCATCATGGCTTTGTACCGCCATGCGGTGGCAGAAAAATACCGTTTCTTCAGCTACGGCGACGCCATGTTTCTGAACCGTGCCCAGCTCCCCCGTTAAGCTCTGTTAACCCCCGTTGACCCACCCCACGCCTTTGCCCATGCTTGAATTTGAACTCCTCACCACCGACCCTCACAGCCACGCCCGGCGTGGCGTCTTGACGCTGAACCACGGGGTGGTGCAAACCCCGATCTTCATGCCGGTCGGCACCTACGGCACCGTCAAAGGCGTGATGCCGCGCAGCCTGGAAGAGATGGGCGCACAAATCATCCTGGGCAACACCTTTCACCTGTGGATGCGCCCGGGCCTGGACGTGATGCAAAGCTTTGGCGGCCTGCACCAGTTCGAAAAATGGCACAAGCCCATCCTCACCGATTCGGGTGGCTTTCAGGTCTGGAGCCTGGGTGCCATGCGCAAGATCAGCGAAGAAGGCGTGCGCTTTGCCAGCCCCGTCAATGGGGACAAGCTGTTCCTCACGCCCGAAATCAGCATGCAAATCCAGACCGTGTTGAACTCGGACATCGTGATGCAGTTTGATGAATGCACGCCCTATGAAACCAAGGGCGTCATCACCACCGAACGCGAGGCCCGGGCCTCGATGGAGTTGTCGAGGCGCTGGGCGCAGCGCTGCCGAACCGAGTTCGAGCGTCTCGAAAACCCCAATGCCTTGTTTGGCATCGTGCAGGGCGGCATGTTCGAACACCTGCGCCAAGAGTCGCTGGATGCCTTGGTGGAAATGGACTTTCCGGGCTACGCGGTGGGGGGCGTCAGCGTGGGCGAACCCAAGGACGAAATGCTGCGCATCATGGCCCACACACCGCACCGCCTGCCCGCGCACAAACCGCGCTACCTGATGGGCGTGGGCACCCCCGAGGACCTGGTGGAAGGCGTGGCCCAAGGCGTGGACTTGTTTGACTGCGTGATGCCCACCCGCAACGCCCGCAACGGCACCCTCTTCACCCGCTACGGCGATTTGAAACTGCGCAATGCGCGCCACAAAATCGACCCACAACCCCTGGACAGAACTTGCACCTGCTATGCCTGTGCGGGCACTTCAGGGGTGTCTTGGGAGCAAGGCGGGCGCACAGGCTTTAGCCGCGCTTATCTGCACCACCTGGACCGTTGTGGCGAGATGTTGGGCCCGATGCTGGCCACCATCCACAACCTGCACTACTACCTGAACCTGATGAGCGAAGTCAGAGCGGCCTTGGAGCAAGGCCGGTTTGCCGAGTTCAGGGCTCGGTTCAAATCAGACCGCGCCAGCGGCGTTTGAAGGCGGCCCAAAACACCCCCGTGCTGGCAAAGAACCACACGGCAAAGGCCCCGTTCAAAACCGCCAAAGCCGCAAACACTTGGGGAATTTGCCAGCCCGCCACCAACAAGGCGCCAACCACCACCGAGCTGACCACCATGAACAAGGCATTCAGAATGTTGTTGGCGGCGATGATGCGTGCGCGGTGTGCCGTGGGGGCTTTTTCCTGAATCAAGGCATACAAAGGCACGCTGTAAAAGCCCACCGAAGCGCTCAGCAGAAACAGGTCCAAAAGAAGATGCCAGTGCGAGAGCGTGCTCAAAAACACCGTCAGATTTTGCAGACCACTCACAGGCAACCCGCTGCTGAGCACGGACAAATCCAAACTGAACAGGCTCATGCCCAAGGCCCCCAAAGGGACCAAACCCAGCGCCGATTGGCGCCGACTCCAACGTTCACACATCAACGCGCCCGCGCCCACCCCGAGCGAAAAAACCACCAACAACCCGGAGGCCACTTGCTCGTCGCCGCGCAACACCTGTTTGGCAAAGCTGGGGAACTGGCTCAAATAAACCGCGCCAAAAAACCACATCCAACTGATGGCCAAAAGGGACTTGAACACCAAGGGGTCTTGCGCCGCCAACTTCAGGTTGCGCCCGGTTTCGGTAAAGGGGTTCCAGTTGAGTTTGGGCCGTGGTGCCGTGTCGCTGCGCTCGACCGGGGGAATGCCCTGTGCCATCCAACGCCCCCAGCAGGCCAACACCACACAGGCGATGGCACTGAGCTCATGGCCGAACTGGGGCAGACTCACCAACAACCCGCCCACCAAATTGCCCAACAAGATGGCAACAAAGGTGCCCATCTCGACCATGCCATTGCCACCGACCAGCTCGGTGGGCGCCAGCACTTCTGGCAAATAGGCGTATTTGGCCGGCCCGAATACGGTGGAATGCAGGCCCATCAAAAAAACACACAGCAACAACCACCCGGCCCAGCCCATCACAAAACCCAGCGCGGCCACCAGCATGATGGCGATTTCCAGGGACTTCACCCCCCGAAAAATTCGGTCTTTGGGCCAGGCATCGGCCCATTGCCCGGCGGTGGCAGAGAACAAGAAAAACGGCAAGATGAAGCAGGCCCCAATCACCAAGCCCGCCAAGGCAGGCGGCAGCCAGGCCACTTGCAATTGATACGTGACCATCACGGTGAAAGCGAACTTGAACAGGTTGTCGTTGGCGGCCCCTGAAAATTGGGTCCAGAAAAACGGGCCAAAGCGACGCTCCCGCAACAAGGCAAACTGTGAGCTCACACCGTTCCCTTATCGCTGGAAGCGAAGACCGTCAGCACACCGGTGTAGCCATACAGAGAATGTCCCGCAATTTCGCCGCCGGCAAAAAAGCCCACCAGGGGCACATCGCCCAGCGCATGCCGCACGATTTGCAGCTCGGCACTGTCGCCCCCGAAGTGGGGGCCACCACGGCCCGAGCAACTGACATAGACGGCCCCCAAC
>CAIUTG010000077.1 GCA_903902035.1 uncultured Curvibacter sp.
CGGTGCAGGAAATCTTCAAGCCCGGCACCGGCATTGCTTTGGATGCGGCGGGCATCATCGGCTCGGTTTCGGCCATCTTTTGGGCCCTGATGCTGATCGTGACCTTCAAGTATGTGGTGTTGATTTTGCGCGCCGACAACCGGGGCGAGGGGGGCAGCTTGGCGCTCACCGCCTTGGCAGCCATGACGGTGAAAGACAACCCCAAGTTGCATGCCGCTTTGTTGACCATCGGCGTGTTTGGCGCCACGCTTTTTTATGGCGACAGCATCATCACCCCGGCCATTTCGGTGCTGGGGGCGGTCGAAGGCCTGGAGGTGGTGACGCCAGCCTTTAAAACCTTCGTTGTGCCGATCACGTTGGGCGTGTTGCTGGGCCTGTTCCTGATTCAAAGGCATGGCACGGGTTTGGTGGGGCGCTTGTTTGGGCCGGTCATCGCGGTGTGGTTCGGGACCTTGGCGGTGGTGGGGGTGTTTCACATCCTGCAAGAACCTGCCATTTTGGTGGCGCTCAATCCCTTTTATGCCTTGCATTTTTTGATGGAACGGGGTTGGCATGTGTTTGCCGCCCTGGGGGCCATTGTGTTGGCCTTGACGGGTGCGGAGGCCCTGTACGCCGACATGGGCCACTTTGGCCGCAAGCCCATTCAACTGGCCTGGCTGGGTTTGGTGATGCCCGCTTTGGCACTCAACTACATGGGGCAAGGGGCTTTGCTGATGCGGGACCCCACCGCCATAGCCAACCCTTTTTTCAGGCTGTTTCCCGCCGATTGGGTGATGCCGATGGTGGTGCTGGCGACATTGGCAGCCATCATTGCCTCGCAAGCCGTGATTTCTGGCGCATTCTCGATGACCAAGCAGGCCATTCAACTCGGCTACCTGCCGCGCATGCTGGTGCGTTACACCTCATCCAAAGAGGCGGGTCAGATTTACTTGCCCGCGGTGAATTGGGCCCTGTTGGTGGGGGTGGCCGCCGCCGTCGTCGGTTTTGGCAGTTCCTCGGCATTGGCGGGCGCCTACGGCATTGCCGTCACCATCACCATGCTGATCACCACCTTCATGACCTTCTTCGTGGTGCGCCGCCGCTGGCAGATGCCCGCATTCGTGGCTTGGGGCGCGACGCTGTTTTTCATGACCCTCGACATGGCGTTTGTGGCGGGTTGTGCCATCAAATTTTTTGATGGCGGTTGGTTCCCCTTGGCCATGGGCCTGGGCTTGTTTGTGCTGATGAGTACCTGGTCGCGGGGTCGCAAATTGATCATGGAGAGCATGGCCAGCGAGGGGCTGGAACTCAAGCCCTTCATTGCCAATTTGCAGGTCGAAAGCATGTACCGCGTGCCCCGCACGGCGGTGTTCGCGGTGTCCAATCCCCAATCGGTGCCCCAAGCCCTGCTGCACAACCTGAAGCACAACAATGTGCTGCACGCGCGCAACGTCATTTTGACGGTGATCTTTCACGAGGTGCCCTGGGTTCACGAGTCCGAACGCATCGAATTAAAGGGCCTGGGCCACAGTTTCTGGAGTATCAAGCTCCACTATGGCTTCATGGACACACCCGATGTGCCCCAGGCCATGACCCTGTGCGAGGCCAAAGGCTTGCCCATTCCCCAGTTTGAAACCAGTTATTTCTTGAGCCGTGAAACCGTGGTGCCCACCCCCGGCGCAGGCATGGCCAACTGGCGCGAGCACCTGTTTTCAACCATGAACCGCAATGCCAGCGGGGTGGTGGAGTTTTTCCGCATGCCCGACAACGCGGTGGTCGAACTGGGCACCCGGGTGCAAATCTGAGGGCTCACTGGGCCTGGGTTTTCTCCGCATAGTCGCAGCAGGCGCTGACCGCACATTCCGCGCAGCGAGGTCGGCGCGCCTGACAGACATAACGCCCCAGCAGAATCAGCCAGTGGTGGGCGTGGACCCGGTAATTTTTGGGCACTCTTTTCAGCAAAGCCTGCTCCACCGCCAGCGGTGTTTTACCGGGGGCCAGACCGGTGCGGTTGCTGACCCGAAAGATGTGGGTGTCCACCGCCATGGTGGGCTCCCCAAAAGCCACATTCAGCACCACATTGGCCGTTTTACGTCCCACGCCTGGCAGGGCCTCTAAGGCTTCACGCTCGCGTGGCACTTCGCCGCCATGGCGTTCGATCAGCAATTGGCAGGTGGCCAAGAGATGGCGGGCTTTGCTGTGGTACAGCCCAATGGTTTTGATGTGCGCTTCCAAACCTGTCAGACCCAAATCCAAAATTTGCTGAGGGGTGTTGGCCACCGCAAACAGTCGCCGGGTGGCCTGGTTGACCCCCACATCCGTGGCTTGAGCCGAGAGCAAGACAGCGGTCAAGAGTTCGAAAACGCTGGTGTATTCCAACTCGGTTTTGGGGGTCGGATTGGCCGCTTGCAAGGTCGCAAAAAAGGTCTCGATTTGGGGCTTTTTCATAGGCGACAATCATGCCTGAATTCTTTTTATTCCTTCTTGCCATGCGTGCCACTACCTCAGCCCCTTTCGTCAAATTCGCCGAGCGTTTGAAAAATGTCGAAACCTCGGCCATCCGGGAGCTGTTCAAGCTGTTGGGCAAGCCCGGCATCATCAGCTTTGCGGGCGGTTTTCCGGACAGTGCCTTGTTCGATGTCGAGGGCATCCAGGCGGCCAGCCAACAGGTCTTGCGCGAACAAGCGGGGCCAGCCCTGCAATACGGTGCCACGGAGGGCTTCAACCCTTTGCGCGAACAGCTGGCCGCCTTCATGCACACCAAGGGGGTGCGGTCGCTCACGCCCGAGCAGTTGATTGTCACCACCGGTAGCCAGCAGGCTTTGGATTTGCTGGGCAAAACCTTGATCAGCCCGGGCGACAAAGTGATTGTGGAAGGCCCCACTTTTTTGGCCACCATCCAATGTTTTCGCTTGTATGGGGCGGAGCTGATCAGCGCGCCGGTGGACGGGGATGGCGTGCAGACCGACCGCTTGGAGGCCTTGATCAAGACGCACCAACCCAAGTTTGTGTACCTGATTCCCACCTTCGGCAACCCCAGCGGTGCTTTGCTGAGTTTGGAGCGACGCCGCCAAGTGCTGGCGTTGGCGCTGCGCTACAACACGCTCATCGTCGAAGACGATCCGTATGGCGATTTGTATTTTGGTGCGGCCCCGCCCCCCAGTTTGTTGGCTTTGAGTGAAGACGTTCCTGGCAGCCGTGAGGCCCTCGTGCACTGCGGCTCCTTGTCCAAGGTGTTGTCACCGGGGCTGCGTGTGGGCTGGATGGTGGCCCCCCCGGCCTTGCTGGCGGCGGCCACCATGTGCAAGCAGTTCAGCGATGCCCACACCAGCACCTTTGCCCAAGCCACCGCAGCGGCTTATTTGCAGTCGGGCCGCATGCCCGCCACCTTGGCGCGGGTGCGTTCGGTTTATGCCGAGCGAGCCGCCGCCATGGGGCACGCTTTGCAGCACCACCTGGGCGGGGCTTTGACCTTTGTGCCGCCCCAGGGTGGCTTGTTCGTGTGGGCCCGACTCACGGGCCAAAACGGCCTGTTGAACGACGGCGCGACCTTGGCCCGGCAAGCCATTGAACAAGGCGTGGCCTTTGTGCCTGGCGCCCCTTTTTATTGCTCTGAGCCCGACACTTCCACCCTGCGTCTGTCGTTTGCGACGGCCGATGTGGCGCAAATCGAAGAAGGGGTGACGCGTTTAGCGCGTGCCCTCGGCGGCCATTGAGGCGGCCCGTGGCAGGCGCTGAAAAGCCCAGCAGCCCAGCAACAGCCACCCCGCAATGGCGAGGTTGACTGAGCGGTAAATGGGCCAACCCATGTGGTGGGCCCAAGAGGCCACCAGGCCGGTCATGACTTGCATCCAGGCCACGCCCATGAACATGGACATCGTGAACAGGGCCAAGGCCCGGCCGGTTTGATGGGGGGTGTAAGAAGCACGCACATCGGCGTATTGCAAAATCATGTAGCCACCCCCCAACCCAATCAACAAGCAGGTCAGCACGCTGAGCCAGGCGGAAGGCGACACGGCCAAGACCAAATAGCACAAGGCGGTGGCGAGCGTGGCCTGCACAATCAGGCGACGCCGGGCCAGCCCCTGCACCGCGATGCGGCCAAAAAAAGGCGGGCTGAACAAACCCAACACGGAAATGGCCAAGGCCACTTGACCCGCCTGACTCAAGGAAAAGTCAAGTTGTTGCATCAGCATCGGGCCCAGCCACAAGCCGCGCAAGGTCATGAACGAGGCGTAAGTCATGCTGCCCAGCACCAAAATGCCGGGGGTTTGCGGTGCCAGCAGCAGGCTTTTGAATTCTTGCCAGATTTCGGCCCGGCTCGGCTGGGGTGGGGCCGGTGGCGCAGGGGCCGGGTCGGCAGGCGCCTCCTCCTGGACTTGCCAAAAAATGGTGGCCCAAGCCAGCACCGAGCAAAAAGCCAGCACCGCAAAGCCGGAGCGCCAAGTGGCGTGCTCAATCAGCCAGGCCAGAGGGGAGCCGGTAAAAAGCAGTCCGATGCCACCCACCCCCATCACCAGGCCCGAAACGGCCGCAAATTCGGAGGCCCGAAAGCGCCGTGCCACAAATACGGTACAGACCAGAAAAGCCGGGGCGCAGCCCATGCCAATCAGCACCTGACCCACCACCAGCCATGCAAAACTGGGGGCCAGGAAAGACAGCGCTGCGCCCACAATGGTCAAGGGCATGGCATACAGCACGGTGCGCCGAATGCCATAACGGTCAATGCCCATGCCCATGACAATTTGTGGCAGACCAAAGGCCAAGTGAAAGCTGGCAGCAAACCAGCTCAGGTCGCTGGCGCGCAGGTCAAACTCGGCTTGCACGGTAGGGGCCATCAAAGCCGCCACGCTGCGGTAGGCTTGGCTCACGGTGAAGCCGAAGCCCAAGCAGGTCAACATGACCCACAGCGCGCGACGGGGTGTTTTCATCGCGGGGTCGTCATGTGAGTTCGAGCAGGCGGTCCAGGCCGCCCTGATTGATGGCCACCATGGCTTGCTCACGCACTTTGGGTTTGGCACGGTAGGCCACCGACAAGCCCGCGGCCCCCATCATGGGGAGGTCGTTGGCACCGTCGCCCATGGCAATGCATTGGGCAGGCGAAATGCGCAACAGGCTGGCCACTTCGAGCAGGGTGCGGCGCTTTTCGGCGCCATCGCAAATCTCGCCCCAAGATTGGGGCAGCAATTCACCTGTGAGTTGGTTTTGAGCGTCGATCGCCAGTGCATTGGCACGCACAAAATCGATCTTCAGACGGTCGGCCACCGCGTTGGCAAAGTAGGTGAAACCGCCACTGACCAGCAACACCTTGAGGCCGGCGGCCTGGCAGGCTTGCACCAGGGTCTGCGCACCGGGGTTGAGCTGCAGCCGCTCTTGCAACACCGCCTGCAAATGGCTGACCGGCACGCCTTTCAGCAGGGCCAGGCGACGCCGCAGGCTGTCTTTGAAGTCGGTGATTTCGCCCCGCATGGCCGCCTCGGTGATGGCCGCCACCTCGGCTTTGCGACCCGCGGCGTCGGCCACCTCGTCAATGCACTCGATGTTGATCAGGGTGGAGTCCATGTCAAACGCGATCAGGCGGTAGTCGCCCAGACGCAAAGGGGTGCGCAGGTGCTGCACCACCAGGCCGGGGGCGATTTCTTGAGCCGCTCGTTGCGGTGGGGGGCTGGAGGAAAAGGGGGCTTGGGTCATGGTGCGTGTTCAGGCTGGGTCGTGCGAGTGGTGGGTCGTGCGAATGGCAGGGCGTGCCTGCGTGCTGAGCGGTTGACCCAAGTGGCGCAAAACATCCCGCACCAGCTGAGCGCGGTCCTTGGGTTCTTTGAGTTCGCGCTCGATGCGCAGTTTTTCGTTGCCGACCAATTTGATGTGGCGATTTTTTTGGATGAGTTCCAAAATCCGCATGGGGTCAATCGGGGCGTTGGCGCGGAAGGTGATGTGGGTCACGCCGGGCGCGGCATCGACCTTGACCACGCCGTAAGGCGCACTCAAAACCCGCAGCCGGTGCACGTCGATGAGGGTTTGCGCTTGGGCGGGCAGTTGGCCAAAGCGGTCCACGATTTCTTCGAGCAAGCGGTCAATTTGATCGGCGTTCTTGGCCGTGGCTAACTTCTTGTAGAACGACAAGCGCAGGTGCACGTCACCACAATAGTCATCGGGCAGCAGGGCAGGGGCGTGCAGATTGATGTCGGTGTTGACCGACAACGGGGCCAGCAGGTCGGGCTCCTCGCCCGCCTTGAGGGCGCGCACGGTTTCGCTGAGCATCTCGTTGTAAAGCTGAAAACCCACTTCGAGCATGTTGCCGCTTTGGTTTTCGCCCAGCACCTCGCCCGCACCCCGGATTTCCAGGTCGTGCATGGCCAGGTAAAAACCACTGCCCAGCTCTTCCATGGCTTGAATGGCCTCCAGACGTTGCTGGGCCTGTTTGGTCAGGCCCTCGGTGTCGGGCACCATCAAATAGGCATAGGCTTGGTGGTGGCTGCGCCCCACACGGCCGCGCAATTGGTGCAATTGGGCCAGGCCAAATTTGTCGGCCCGACTCATCACGATGGTGTTGGCGCTGGGCACGTCGATGCCGGTTTCGATGATGGTCGAGCACAACAGCAGGTTGTAGCGTTGGGCCACAAAATCGCGCATCACGCGCTCCAGCTCACGCTCGGGCATTTGGCCGTGGGCCACGGCAATGCGGGCTTCGGGCAGAATTTCTTGCAGTTTTTGGCGGCGGTTTTCGATCGTCTCGACCTCGTTGTGCAGGAAGTAAACCTGCCCGCCGCGCTTCAATTCACGCAACACGGCCTCGCGGATCACGCCGGTGCCCTCATTGCGCACAAAGGTCTTGATAGCCAGGCGCCGCTGCGGTGCGGTGGCGATCACGCTGAGGTCTCGCAGGCCTTCCAGGGCCATGCCCAGCGTGCGCGGAATCGGCGTGGCGGTCAGGGTCAGCACATCGACCTCGGCGCGGAAGGCCTTCATGGCCTCCTTGTGGCGCACGCCAAATCGGTGTTCTTCGTCGATGATCAAGAGGCCCAGGTTCTTGAACTTGACCGACTCGCTGAGCAACTTGTGGGTGCCCACCACGATGTCCACCGAGCCATCGGCCAGGCCTTTGATGGCGGCGTTGATTTCTTTGGTGGAGCGAAAGCGGCTCATCTCGGCCACCCGAATCGGCCATTTACTGAAACGGTCCACCAGGGTTTGGTAATGCTGTTCGGCCAACAAGGTGGTGGGGGCCAAAAATGCCACCTGGCGGCCACCCGTCACGGCCACAAAGGCCGCACGCAAAGCGACTTCGGTTTTGCCAAACCCCACATCGCCGCAAACCAGCCGGTCCATCGGGCGCGGGCTGATCATGTCCTGGATCACGGCATGAATGGCCGCGCGTTGATCGGCGGTTTCTTCAAAGCCAAAGTCGGTGGCAAAGGTTTCGTAATCTTGCGGCGAGTAGCGGAATGCGTGGCCCTCCCGGGCGGCGCGGCGGGCATACAAATTCAGCAATTCGGCGGCGGCGTCGCGCACCTGCTCGGCGGCGCGGCGTTTGGCCTTTTCCCACTGACCACTGCCCAGCTTGTGCAGCGGCGCTTCGTCGGCGCTGACCCCGGTGTAGCGGCTGATCTGCTGGAGCTGGCTGACCGGCACATACAGCACGGCCTTGTCGGCGTACTCCAGGTGCAAAAATTCTTGCATCTCGGGTTGCTCGTTGGATCCCAAGTTCATGTGCAAGAGGCCCCGGTAGCGGCCGATGCCGTGCTGGGCATGGACCACGGGGTCGCCCACATTCAGCTCGGACAGATCCTTGATGAGGGCATCGACATCACTGGCTTGATCCTGTTTTTGACGCCGCCGCACGGTGATGCCGGTGGCAAACAACTCGGTTTCCGTGACCAGATCCAGGCCCGCTGCGGGCCATGAAAAACCTTGGCTCAAAGCGGCGGTGGTGATGCCGATGCGGGCAGGGGGCGCCCCACCCGCTTGGCTTGGATTCAAGAACTCGGCCAGGGTTTCAAAAGCCGGTGGGTTCAAGCCACTCGCGCGCACGAAGTCGAGCAGGCTCTCGCGACGGCCATCGCTTTCGGCCAGGATCAAGAGGCGTTGCGGACTGCTTTGGAGTCGGTTTTTCAGACGTGCCAGCGGGTCCTCGCTGCCGCGTTGCACCGACAGGTCGGGCAGGCTGACAAAGGCGGCCTCGGCTGCCGCCGTGGGCTCGCTGCGCAGGCTGAGTTGGGCGTGCGCCTTGGTGCGCAGGTAAAACTGTTCGGCACTCAAAAACAAGGCTTCTGGTGGCAGCACGGGGCGCTCTGGGTCGCCTTGGCCCAGGCGGAAACGTTCCTTGGCATCTTGCCAAAAACCTTGAAACGGCTGCTCCAGATCGCCATGCAAGACCCAGGTTGCATCGGGGCCTAAGTAATCAAAAACCGTGGCCGTTTCTTCAAAAAACAGCGGCAGGTAATACTCGATGCCGGCCGTGGCCACGCCATTGCCCATGTCTTTGTAGAGGCGGCTTTTGGTCGGGTCGCCTTCCAGCAATTCGCGCCAGCGTTGGCGAAATTTGGCGCGGGCGGCGTCGTCCATCGGAAACTCGCGGCCGGGCAAAAGCCGTACCTCAGGCACCGGATAGAGGCTGCGCTGGCTGTCGGGGTCAAAGGTGCGGATGGAGTCGATTTCGTTGTCAAACAAATCCACCCGGAACGGCATGGGCGAGCCCATGGGAAACAAGTCAATCAGGCTGCCGCGCACCGCGTACTCGCCGGGACTGACAACCTGGCTCACATGGCTGTAGCCAGCCAGGCTCAGCTGGCTTTTGAGCTTGGCCTCGTCCAAGGCCTGCTTGACCTTGAAATGAAAGGTGTAGCCCGCCAAAAAGCGGGGGGGGGCCAGTCGGTACAAAGCGGTGGTGGCGGGCACGATCACCACATCGGCGCCGTTTTCGCGGTCGCGTTGCTGAATCCGCCACAGCGTCGCCAGGCGCTCCGAAATCAGGTCTTGGTGTGGCGAGAAAGCGTCGTAGGGCAGGGTCTCCCAATCGGGGAACAAGGCCAGTCGCAGCTCGGGTGCAAAAAACGCCATCTCTTCCATGAGCCGCTGGGCGTCACTGGCGTCCGCGCAGACGATGGCGGTCGGGTGGCCTGCAGCTGTTTCCCTTTGCGCCAACTGCGCCAAGAGCAAGGCGTCAGACGAGCCAGGGGGGCGTGGCAAGGTGAACCGTTTGCCAGGGCTGAGTTTGGGCAGTGGCACGGGTGCCAGGGAGGGGGATGGGTTTTTTGAAGAATCGGTCATGGGGTTCAAGCGACTGATTCTAGAATGCCGCGAATGCACGCGCCTGTCACTTCCCTTGATCTCCAGCCTGCGGCCCGGTTTTGGGCCCTCATACCCTGCGCGGGTTCGGGCAGCCGGGCGGGCACGACCCAACCCAAGCAGTACCAGCCGTTGGCGGGACAGGCTTTGGTGTTGCACACCCTGGCGGCTTTTCAAGCCGTGAGCGAGTTGGCCGGTGTGCTTTTGGTGCTGGCCCCGGCGGACAAGGTGGGCGCTCAGCTGTTGCAGGCACATGCGACCCACGCGACCCATGCACGGGCCCTGGTTTTTTGCGGCGGCGCAACCCGCGCCGACAGTGTGGCGAATGCCTTGGCCCATTTGCAAACCCGCATGGGGGCCGCCGACACCGATTGGGTGCTGGTGCACGACGCGGCGCGTTGCCTGATCACACCCCAGCAAATTCGGCGCTTGATGGCCGCCTGCGCGCAAGACCCGGTGGGCGGTTTGCTGGCCCAACCCTTGGCCGATACGCTCAAGGTGTCGGATGGGGGGCAAAGCCCCGCACCAGAGCGGGTGGCCGCCACCTTGGAGCGGTCAGACAAATGGCTGGCCCAAACGCCGCAGATGTTTCGGCTGGGGGCCTTGCGTCACGCTTTGGCGCAGGCAATCCAGGCGGGGCTGGGCATCACCGACGAAGCCTCGGCCATGGAGGCGCTGGGGCTGTCTCCCCAATTGGTGGCAGCACAGGGCCCGAATTTCAAGGTCACTTACCCCGAGGACTTTGCCTTGGCCGAAGCTGTTTTGCAGGCCCGGCCCCCCAGCACCGATTTGGTTTGATAGGAACGACTCATGGACACCCCAGCGCACACGCCCTCCCCACCCCCTGTGACGCCCTTGCCAGCCCTGCGGGTGGGCGAAGGCTGGGATGTGCATGCCCTGGTGCCGGGCCGACCCTTGATTTTGGGCGGGGTGCACATTCCCCACCCCATGGGCTTGTTGGGTCATTCCGATGCCGACGCCTTGTTGCACGCCGTCACCGATGCCGTCTTGGGGGCGGCAGGCCTGGGGGACATTGGGCGACATTTCTCAGACACCGATCCTCAATTCAGCGGGGCTGACTCCCGCCATTTGTTGGCCCAGGCCATGCAACGGGTGCGCGCCGCCGGTTGGGCGTTGGTGAATGTGGACAGCACCGTGGTGGCCCAGGCGCCCAAGTTGGCACCGCACATTCCCGCCATGTGTCAGCACATGGCGCAAGCCCTGGGGGTCGAAGTCAGTCGGGTGAATGTGAAAGCCAAAACCGCCGAAAAACTGGGGCCTGTGGGGCAGGGCTTGAGCATCGAGGCGCGTGCCGTGGTGTTGCTTTGCGCTCTTTGAAGACCTAGGCCGAGCGGATTCTGATGGAGGCCATCAGCCCCCCTTGAGGGTGGTTGCTCAGTTTGAATCGGCCTTTCATGCGCTGCAAGGTTTGCGCCACAATGGCCAGGCCCAATCCCGATCCGTTGGCTTGGGAGCGGGCGGCGTCACCCCGATAAAACGGTTCGGTCAAGTGCTTGAGGATGTCGGGGGCGACGCCCGGCCCGTGATCACGCACCTTCAAAACGATCCAAGAATTGTACGAATACAAGCTGACATGAACCTCGGCCTTGGCTTGCCCGGGCCCCAAACCGTAGCGAGCGGCGTTTTCGAGCAGGTTGTTCAAAATGCGCATCAAATCCACCGGGTCCACCCAGGCCTTGGGGTTGGCGTGGTGGGTCAGGTCGAGCGTGATGCTCAGGTGCGGATGGTCGGCAAAGGTTTGACAGGCCTGCTCCACAACCGGGATCACGGCCACAGGCGCCAAAGGCTTGGTCATGGGCCGGGCGTAGTCCAGGAATTTGTCGATGATGTGGTCGAGCTGTTCAATGTCCTGGGCGATGGAGTCAAGGGCCACCGGGTCGGAGACGCTCATTTCCAACTCCAAGCGGATGCGCGCCAGCGGGGTGCGCAAATCATGCGAAATACCGGCCAGCATCAAGGCCCGGTCGGCATCCATTTTGGCCAGCTGCGCGGTCATCTCATTGAAGCGCTGGTTCACCAGGCTGACTTCATGAATCAACACGTTCTCGTCCAAAAAAGCGTCGTGGAAATTCCCGTCCTGCACCCGCCCGGTGGCGTAAACGATTTGGGTCAGGGGGCGGTTCAGCAATTGGGCAATCGCGGCAGCCCCCGCGAGTGAAAAAATGCCTGCAATCCCGATCCAAAACAACCAGGTTTCGTCGCTCGGCCCCTCATGCCTGAGGTCATTCAGGGTGAGCCAAATATCCCTGTTTTGCACCGGCACCCGAACCCATATGCCCGCCGAACCGTTGACCGACTCGGCCAAGACAATGGGTCGATCAAAGGTGGGCTGAATGGCCGCAGACAGGGCGATGCCCAAAGCATCCTGGGGTTTAAATGGTGACACCACATCGCTTGGAAATGCGGGCTGGAAGCGCACATGCTTTGACTTTTCCAGGGTCTTGAAGACCTCCTGCTCGTCTTCGCGTGACAGGTGGTCGAGCAAGGTGGCGTTGACCCGCAACAGTTCGGCCACTTGTGAGGCAATCGCCCGATTTTGGGGCCCCATCTCCAGAATGCGGTAGGTCTGAAACCAGGCCAGCGTGCCGCCCCCCATCAGCACCACCAGCAAAATGAAGGTGCGGCAAAATAGATTCAACTTGGGACTGGCCTGGGGGTTATTTTTGGGGGACGCAGCAGGGACAGGGCTCATGTACCACCATCGGGAACAAACACATAACCCACGCCCCAAACGGTTTGGATGTAGCGTGGCGTCGCCGCGTTAACTTCGATCAGTTTGCGCAGACGCGAGACCTGCACATCCAGGCTGCGGTCAAAAGGCTCAAACTCGCGGCCCCGTGCCAGCAAGGCCAGCTTTTCACGCGACAGGGGTTGACGGGGGTGACGTACCAGCGCCTTGAGCATGGCAAATTCGCCCGTGGTCAGCGGCAGCTCTTCATCGCCTCGGGTCAGGGAACGGGCCCCCAGATCGAAATTGAAGGGGCCGAACTGAATTTGCTGGTTGTCCCCCGAGGGCGCACCCGGGGCCTCGGTGGGCGGACGGCGGCGCAAAACCGCATGCACGCGGGCCAACAACTCACGCGGATTGAACGGCTTGCCCAAATAATCGTCTGCCCCGACCTCCAAGCCCACAATGCGGTCCACGTCTTCACTTTTGGCGGTGAGCATGATGATGGGGGTGCGGTCGTTGAGGGCGCGCAAGCGGCGGCAGATCGACAAGCCGTCCTCGCCTGGCATCATCAGGTCCAAAATGAGCAAATCCATGGACTCGCGCAACATGATGCGGTTGAGTGCCTTGGCATCCTCTGCCACAGACACTTCAAAGCCTTCTTGGCTCAAATACCGGCGCAGCAGATCCCGGATGCGGGCATCGTCATCAAGCACCACGATTTTGTCGGGACGGTGTTGGGGTGTGGTCATCGGTGTTCCTTATGTAACAAGGAGCGCATTTTGGAACTTGTAACAATTGAAAAACGAGATTTGGGCTGAAATCTGACCCTATGTTATTACTGTTACATATAGAAACAAGAGTTCTTGTGGAACCCCCGTCTCATTAGTTGACTCGCCCTAAAACTGCGGCTAAAACGCAACAGCTCATTGAGCCGTCCAGCCCCCATCCATGGCCCATGCCACGCCGCGTGTGTTGTTGGCTGCGGGGGAGCAAAAGAACACCGCCAAAGCGCCCAACTCTTCGGGCGTGGTGAATTGGAGCGAGGGCTCTTTTTCGCGCAGCAGTTCTTCGGTGGCTTGGGCATTGGTCCATGAGTTGGCGGCGGCTCTGGCATCCACCTGTTTTTGCACCAAGGGCGTCAACACCCAGCCAGGGCAAATGGCGTTGCAAGTTACCCCTGAGGTGGCGTTTTCCAAAGCGACGACCTTGGTCAAACCGACGATGCCGTGTTTGGCTGCCACATAAGCCGCTTTTTCGGCCGAGGCCACCAGGCCATGGGCCGAGGCCACATTGATGATGCGGCCCCAATTGGCCGCTTGCATGGCGGGCAGGGCCAGTTGGGTGGCGTGAAAGGCGCTGCTGAGGTTGATGGCCAAAATGGCGTCCCATTTCTCATGCGGGAAGTTTTCCACCCGCGCCACATGCTGAATGCCCGCGTTGTTCACCAAAATATCCACCCGCCCCAATTGTTGGGCTGCGTCAGCCATCATCTCCGCGATTTGACGGGGTTGGCTCATGTCGGCGGGGTGGAACAAGACCTGGACGTCGTGCCCCGCATGGGCCGCCGCCGCCTTGACTTCGGCCACGGGGCCCGTGGCGTCGCCAAACCCATTCAAAACCAGATTCGCGCCCTGGGCGGCCAAACTTTTGGCAATGCCCAAACCAATGCCGCTGGTGGAGCCTGTAACGAGTGCTGTCTTGTTCTTCAACATGTCGGTCTTTCTTGGTGGATGAAAAAAAAATTGAGTGGATGACTTAGGATGTACGAATGGTCATTATCCCGCCCAAAAATGATGTTTCAGTCACGGCCCAGGCGCGCCGATTTGCCGAGTCCTTGGTTGGCGGCGAACACCTGGCTTCGGGTGAAGGCGAACTCCAGCACGCAGATGCCCAGTCGGCCATTTTGCAGTCCCTGGGAGCGACCGACGAGTTGTTGGCAGCGCCCTATTTGGTCTGCACTTGCGCCCATTTGAGCCGACCCCAAGAGGCCTTGACCAAGGCCTTCGGCGCACCCCTGGCCAATTTGGCCGTGGCCACGCACCAGCTGATCCGGGTTCAGGCCCAAGCCCGTGGCTCGGCCCACCAGGTCGGACCGCCAGGGGGCTTGACGGTTTTGGGCGCCGCCGAAATCGACACGGTGCGCAAGATGCTGTTGGCCTTTTCGCGCGATTTGCGGGTGGTCATGCTGCGCTTGGCCTCGCGCTTGCAGACCCTGCGCTTCCATGCCAATCAAAAAATTCCCCTGAGTCCCGCAGTGGCCGCCGAGTCTTTGCAGGTATTTGCGCCCTTGGCCAATCGCCTGGGCATTTGGCAGATCAAGTGGGAAATGGAAGACCTGGCTTTTCGGTTTCTGGAGCCCGAGGTTTACCGAGACATTGCCGCCAGGCTTCACCAAAAACGCGCGGAGCGGGAACAAGACATGGAGGCCCTGAGCCAGCGCATCTTGCAGGGCTTGACGGGGCAGGCGTCGGGCCAAGCGCCCTTGGATCCCGCGGGTTTGGAGGTGCAGGGGAGGCCCAAACACATCTACAGCATCGTCAAGAAAATGCGGGGCAAATCGCTCCCCTTTGAGCGGGTGTTCGATGTGCGGGCGCTGCGCATCATCACCCGAAACGTGGCGGATTGCTATGCGGTGCTGAGCTGGGTGCATGCCCATTTCAGCCCGATTGAGAGTGAATTCGACGACTACATCGCCCGCCCCAAACCCAATGGGTATCAGTCCTTGCACACCGTGGTGCGTGACGAGGGGGGCGCACCGATTGAGGTGCAAATTCGCACCCGGGCCATGCACGATCATGCCGAGAGCGGGGTGGCGGCCCACTGGGCTTACAAAGAGGCGGGCGCCAAGGGCTATGCCGGGGTTTTGGCCAACAGCGATTACGACAGCAAGATTGCCATGTTGCGGCAATTGCTGGCTTGGGAGCGGGACCTGTTTGGCAGCCTGGCCACCGAGGGCGTTTCGAGTGCGGGTCTGTTTGATGACCGCATCTATGTGCTCACCCCCGAGGCCGCGGTGGTGGATTTACCGAAAGGGGCTACGCCCGTTGACTTTGCCTACACCGTCCACACCGACCTGGGCCACCGTTGTCGCGGTGCCCATGTGGACGGGGTTTTGGTGCCCTTGAACACGCCGTTGCAAAATGGCCAGACCGTGGCCATCGTGGCGGCGAAAGAAGGGGGGCCTTCGCGCGATTGGCTGAATTTTGAGTTGGGCTTCGTCGTCAGTGCCCGTGCCAAAACCAAAATTCGCGCTTGGTTCAATGCCCAAGCCTTGCAAACCACCATTGCCAAAGGCCGTGAAGCGGTTGAAAAGCTGTTGCAGCGCGAAGGCAAAACCGCTCTCAAACTCGACACCCTGGCCGAACAAATGGGCTTCAAAGGGGCGGATGCCTTGTTTGAAGTGGTGGGCAAGGACGAGTTGTCACTGCGCAGCATTGAAACCGTTTTGCGCCCCCCTGAAGCCGCGCCGCCCCCGGATGAACGCTTGCTGAAAAAAGCGCCCCCTGAACCCACGGCGCCGAAGGGCGGTATTTTGGTGGTCGGCATTGATTCGCTCATGACCCAATTGGCCAAATGTTGCAAACCGGCCCCCCCCGACCCGATTGGTGGTTTTGTGACGCGAGGCAAAGGGGTCAGCGTGCACCGCCTGGATTGCCGCAACTTTCAAGAATTGATGCAGCGCAGTGGCGAGCGGGTGATTCAAGTGACCTGGGGCAAACCTGCCAAAACCGGCAACGGTGCTGGCGCTCAACAAGCCAAATACCCCGTGGATGTCGCGGTGGAGGCGACGGATCGTCAAGGCTTGCTGCGCGATGTTTCCGAGGTTTTTTCGCGTCAGAAAACCAATGTGATTGGCGTGCAAACCCAGACCATCAAAGAAGTGGCGTGGATGACCTTCACGGTGGAGGTGAGCGACTCCACCCGACTCGACAAGGTGTTGCAGGAGATCCAGCAGGTCAAAGGCGTGACCTTGGCCAAGCGTCGCTGAGAGGGTGCTGAAAAAAGCGCTACAATAGCAGGCTTCGGAGTCCCCAGGCGCGTAGCTCAGTTGGTTAGAGCATCACCTTGACATGGTGGGGGTCGTTGGTTCGAATCCAATCGCGCCTACCAATCTTGGTAGTTTTCAGAGAGTAGTCACCGCAGCGAAACAGGTTTTTCAACCTTTGCACTTCACAGTGCTCTAAATGAAAGACTTGGCAATGACTGATACTGAAACCCCTGTCTCTCGAGTTTTTAACGGTACTCGTAAGATTGACCTTAGGGCTGCACTTGAACACCAAGAGCAGGTCCAATGTTGTAATGCTGACCTACTTTTCAGCGAGCTATGTCGTGCTTACAGTTGCACACAGTACGATGGCTCAGATCTCCAACTTAGAAAGTGGATCGATCTCTTTGATGGTCGGATAGCTTGGACCATTACCCCACAAGAACTTGACAGGGCAGGTGTCGCCATGATCGAGCACGGCTACTCACCTGCAACTGTCAATCGGAACATCTCCCAAATTGGGAGCCTATACAAGTGGGCAGCCCGCAGACGGATTACACCGGCAGGCTTTCGGTCCCCAACCCTAGGCATGGTCCGCTATGAGGAGCAAATCAGGCGGGTAGAGTTGAGCGCTGGTGAGGTCGAGAGACTCATTGACGGCGCAAACGCAATTAAAGACCGACGCTTTGCTGCCCTTGGCCCCCTGCGTATCGAAGTCCCCCGTGACTGCGCTGGCAGCTTTGAGCCTTTACTCATCCCCAAACACGAACGCCGCTTCACAGGCCTTGACGACAAGATCGTGGCCATGTATGCACGCGGCATGACGATGCGGGAGATTCAAGGCTTCCTGGCCGAGCAGTACGCCACTGAGGTCTCCCCGGAGTTCATCAGTTCGGTCACAGACGCGGTGATGTCCGAGGTGACAG
>CAIUTG010000078.1 GCA_903902035.1 uncultured Curvibacter sp.
AGGCTGACCCGCCCCACCAAACGCAACGCCCTGAACGACGCCCTGATTGCGGCTTTGCGCCAGATTTTTGAAAACCTGCCTGCCAACACCCGAGCCGCCGTGATCGCCGGTGACGGTGAACACTTTTGTGCAGGCCTGGATTTGAGTGACCTGAAAGAGCGGGACGCGGGCCAAGGCATGCACCACTCGCGGTCCTGGCACGTCGCCTTGGAGCGGGTGCAATACGGCCCTGTGCCCGTGGTCGCGGCCCTGCACGGCGCCGTGGTCGGCGGGGGCCTGGAGCTGGCCAGCGCTTGCCACATCCGCGTCGCTGACGACAGCACTTTTTACGCCCTGCCCGAAGGCACCCGAGGCATTTTTGTGGGCGGTGGCGGCTCGGTTCGCATTCCCCGCCTGATTGGCGTGGCGCGCATGACCGACATGATGCTGACCGGCCGTGTCTACAACGCGGTGGACGGTGAGCGCATTGGCTTGGCGCAATATTTGGTGCCTGCTGGCACCGCCTTTGACAAAGCCTTCGAGCTGGCCCAGCGCATTGGCAAGAATGCGCCCTTGACCAACTACGCGCTAACCCAGGTGCTGCCCCGCATTGCCGACCAGCCCGCAGACCAAGGCTTTATCACCGAGTCCATGATTTCGGCGATTGCCCAATCGGCCCCAGAGGCCAAGCAACGGGTGCGCGATTTTCTCGAAGGCCGCGCCGCCAAAGTTCAAAAGGACTGAGCCCACCATGAGCCCCGTGAAATACCGAGACATGGCCTTTGGCGTGACCCGCGTGAGCCTGCGCGAGCAAGCCAACGGCGTTTCCTATCTGATGGCCGACCAAGCGCTCCAACCCCATGCCCAGCGCATGACCGACCGCTTGCATCATTGGGCCCAAGTCACCCCGGAGCGCACCCTGTTTGCCCGTCGTCGAAAAAATGCCGATGGCAGCAGCGGCGATTGGGAACACATCAACTTTGCCCAAGCCTTGGAGGCCGCTCGCCACATTGCTCAGGGACTGATCAATCGAGGGCTGAATGCAGAGCGGCCCGTTTTGATCGTTTCAGAAAATGACCTCGAACATGCCCTGCTCGCCTTGGGCTGTCTGGTCGCCGGGGTGCCCTACTGCCCCGCCTCACCCGCCTACTCCACGGTCAGCCAAGACTACGACAAGCTGCGCCACATTGTGAACACCTTGACGCCCGGTTTGGTGTTTGCCGCCGATGGGGCGCGTTATGGCAAAGCGCTGCAAAGCACCTTGGGAGCCGACGTGGAAATGGTGTTGACCCATGGCACCCTCGAAAGCCGCCCCAGCACTTCGTTTGCCGACCTGCTCGCCACCCCCGTCACGCCTGCGGTGGACGCCGCCATGGCGGCCACAGGCCCCGACACGATTGCCAAATTTTTGTTCACCTCGGGCTCGACCAAATTGCCCAAGGCCGTCATCAACACCCACCGCATGTGGTGTGCCAATCAGCAGCAAATGTGCCAATCCATGCCCTTGCTGACCGAGTCGCCCGTGCTGATCGATTGGCTGCCCTGGAACCACACCTTTGGCGGCAACCACAATTTCGGCATGGTGATCTACAACGGCGGCACGCTCTACATCGACGACGGCAAACCCACGCCCGCCCTCATTCAAGAGACCTTGCGCAATTTGCGCGAGATTGCGCCAACGGTTTATTTCAATGTGCCCACCGGCTTTGAGGCCATCGCCCAGGCCATGAAAACCGATGCCGTGCTGCGCAAGAATTTGCTCAGCCGCGTCAAGATGTTCTTCTACGCCGGGGCCGCTTTGGCGCAACCCATTTGGGACAGCTTGTTCGAAAGCCAGGAACAAGAGGTCGGCGAACGCATTGCCATGACCACCGGTTTGGGCATGACGGAGTCCGGGCCTTTTGCCTTGTTTGTCACCAACGTCCACGTCAAAAGCGCCGACCTGGGCGTGCCCACACCGGGGCTGGAAATCAAGCTGGTGCCCAACAACGACAAAATTGAAATCCGCTACAAGGGCCCCAACATCACGCCCGGTTATTGGCGTGCGCCCGACGAAACCCGCGCGCATTTTGACGAAGAAGGCTTCTTCTGCACCGGCGACGCGGTGACCTGGATTGACCCCGCTGACATCCACCAAGGCCTGCGCTTTGATGGCCGCATCGCCGAAGACTTCAAACTGGCCACGGGCACCTTTGTGAGCGTGGGCCCTTTGCGGGCCAGGATCATTGCCGCCGGTGCCCCCTACATTCAGGACGCGGTCATCACGGGCTTGAACCGCAAGGAAGTCGGCGCCCTGATTTTTCCAACCCAGGCTGTGCGGGCTTTGAGTGGCTTGGGGGCCGACGCCAGTCTGGCCGACGTGCTGGCCAGCGGTCCTGTGCAAACCAAGCTGCAAGACGTGCTCAACCAATTGGCGCGCCACGCCACCGGCAGCGCCTCGCGCATTGCACGCGCTGTGTGGTTGAGCGAGCCGCCTTCCATCGACAATGGCGAAGTCACCGACAAAGGCTCGATCAACCAGCGTGCGGTGTTGAAGCACCGCGACGCCTTGGTGCAAGCCCTGCACGAGGGCCACGTGCCTGACATGCGCATCCCCTCTCTTCAACCCAAAGGAATCACCCCATGAAAATCAAAGGACAAACCGCCTGGGTCACCGGCGGTGCCTCAGGCCTGGGCGAAGCCACGGCTCACGAACTGGCCCGCTTGGGCGCCAAAGTGGCCGTGATGGACGTCAACCTGGCCCAAGCCGAGCAAGTCGCTGCGGTGCTCAATGAGCGTTTCGGGGCGGGGCGGGCCGTGGCCTGCGTCTGCGACATCACCCAAACCGACAGCGTGCTGGCGGCGATGGCCAAAGCCAATGAAGCCTTGGGTTCGGCCCGTATTTTGATGAACGTCGCAGGCATTGGCACGGCCAAACGCCTCATTGGCAAAGACGGCAGCCCCGCCGCCTTGGAAGACTTCAGCCGGGTCATCAACGTCAACCTGATTGGGGCCTACAACATCAGCCGCCTGTTTGCGGCGGCCTGCGCCCAACTGAGCCCCGGCGAAGACGGTGAGCGCGGCGTGATGATGTTCACCGCCTCGGTCGCGGCCTTTGACGGTCAGGTCGGCCAGCAAGCCTACAGCGCCAGCAAAGGCGGCCTGGTCAGCATGACCCTGCCGATGGCGCGCGATCTGGCCCAACACGGCATCCGCGTTTGCACCGTGGCCCCCGGCCTGTTCAACACGCCCCTGATGCGCACCCTGCCCGAGCCGGTGCAGCAATCGCTGGCGGCCTCCATTCCCTTTCCTTCCCGTTTGGGCAAGCCCGAAGAGTTTGCCGAATTGGCCTGCCACATTGTCACCAATGGCCATTTGAACGGGGAAATCATTCGCCTGGATGGTGCCCTACGCATGGCCCCCCGCTGAACCACTTTTCACCCAAGGAGACACTCATGAACTTCAAGAACACCCTCATCGCCGCCGCTGTCACCACCGCCTTGAGCGCCTGCTCCGGCTTGGCCTGGGCCGACATCAACATCGGCGTCAGCCTGTCCCTGACCGGCCCTGGCTCGGGTTTGGGCATTCCCATGCAAAACCAGCTCAAGCTGTTTCCCAAAACCATTGGTGGTGAAAAGGTGAACCTGATTGTGCTGGACGACGCCACCGATCCCGGCAAAGGCGCCAGCAACGCGCGCCGCTTCGTCACCGAAGACAAGGTGGACCTGATCATGGGCTCGTGCATCACCGCTGTGGCGGCCGCCATGAGTGACATCGCGACCGAAGCCGGCACCGTGCAAATCGCGGCCTCGCCTGTTGGCATTCCGGCGGGCAAGGACAAATGGGTGTTCCGCTTGCCCCAATCCAACACCGTCATGGGACACGCCGTGGTGGAACACATGAAAAAGCAGGGCATCAAAACCGTGGGCTTTTTGGGCTACACCGATGCCTACGGTGAACAGTGGTTGAAAGAAGTCACACCGCTGCTCGACCAGGCGGGCATCAAGCTGGTGGCCACCGAACGCTTTGCCCGCACCGACACCAGTGTGACCCCCCAAGCCTTGAAACTCAACGCCGCCAACCCCGACGCCATTTTGGTGGTGGCCACGGGCAGCGGGGCCGCCATGCCTGAATTGGGCCTGCTGGATCGTGGCTACAAGGGCAAGATTTACCAAACCCATGCGGCCGCTTCGCAAGACCTGATGCGGGTTGGCGGCAAGGCCGTGGATGGCACCTATGTGGTCTCTGGCCCGGCGGTGATTGCCGAGCAACTGCCCGACAGCCACCCCTCCAAAAAAGTGGCGGTGGCCTTTGTGCAGCAGTACGAAGGTGCTTATGGCCCCAACTCGCGCAACCAGTTTGCAGGCCATGCGTATGACTTTGCGCTGACCATGGAAAAAGTCTTGCCCATGGCTTTGAAGAAAGCCAAACCCGGCACCCCCCAATTTCGCACGGCCATCCGTGACAGCCTGGAAACCATGGGACGCACGGTTTTTTCCCATGGCGTCATGAACTGGACCGCCACCGACCATTGGGGCTACACCAATGAAACCGGGGTCATGCTCAAGGTGGTCAACGGCCAATTCAAGGTCGAGTGAACCAGGGCGAATGAGCATGGATTTTTCGATTGCCAGCATCCTGCTGCTTGATGGCGTCACCAACGGGGCGGTCTATGCCTTGTTGGGCCTGGCCACGGTCTTGGTGTTCACCGTCACCCGGGTGATTTTCATTCCACAGGGTGAGTTTGTGGCCTATGGCGCGCTGACCCTGGCCCTCTTGCAAACGGGCAAGGTACCGGGAACCGTGTGGCTGTTGCTGGGCCTGGCCGGGGTGGCCAGCGCCATGGAATGGCGCAGCTCGGGCTGGAAAGCCGGTCTCAAAACCCTGCTGTTCCCTTGCTTGATCTCGGGCCTGACGGCGTGGGCAGCGCCCATGCAACTGCCCCTGGCTGTTCAAGCCGTTTTGAGCATTGCCATCGTCACCGCTTTTGGCCCTTTGATTTACCGGGTGGCTTTTCAGTCTTTGGAAAGCGCCACGCCTTTGGTGCTGCTGATTGTGTCGGTGGGGGTTCACTTTGCCATGACCGGCTTTGGTCTGGTTTTTTTTGGTGCCGAGGGATATCGAAGCCCCGCCTTCTGGGACGCGCGCTTTGACCTGGGCAGCGTCACTTTGACGGGTCAGACCCTGATTATTTTCACGACCACCTTGGCGCTGATTGCCATGCTGTGGCTGTTTTTTGAACGCAGCCTGTTCGGCAAAGCCCTGCGGGCCACGGCGGTGAACCGCACGGGTGCCCGCTTGATGGGCATTTCCACCCACACCGCTGGCCAGCTCACTTTCCTGTTGGCCGCGCTGATTGGTGTCATCTCGGGTTTGTTGATTGGCCCCAGCACCACGGTGTTTTACGACTCGGGTTTCCTCATCGGCCTGAAAGGCTTTGTGGCGGCTGTGGCGGCCGGTTTGTCGAGCTACCCAGGCGCCTTGATCGGGGCCTTGTTCGTCGGGGTGGTTGAATCGTTTAGCTCGTTTTGGGCCAGTGCCTTTAAGGAAGTCATTGTGTTCACTCTGATTTTGCCGGTGCTGCTGTGGCGCTCTTTGCGCAGCGGCCATTCGGACGAGGAGCACTGACATGTTGAAATGGCTTGTCCTGTTTCTCCTGGTGCCCCTGGTGGCGGCGCTGCCCTTGCCCGATTTCTGGATCATTCAACTCAACTACATCGGCCTGTACGCCTTGACTTGCCTGGGTTTGGTCTTGTTGACCGGGGTCTCGGGTTTGACCTCTTTCGGCCAGGCCGCCTTTGTCGGCATCGGGGCCTACAGCACCGCCTGGCTCACGCTGAACCTGGGGCTGTCGCCCTGGCTGGCTTTGGCAGTCGGCCTGACGCTGACCGGCATCGCCGCTTTGCTGGTGGGCTTGCTGACCCTGCGCATGTCGGGCCACTACCTGCCTTTGGCCACCATTTCTTGGGGGCTGGCGCTTTATTACCTGATGGGCAACCTGGAGGCCCTGGGCAAATACGATGGCTTGCTGGGCCTCAAGAGCCTGTCCATCGGCAACTTTGACCTGGGCCAGGGCCGCGCCTTTTTTGTCCTCACCTGGCTGATCCTGCTGGCCGCCGCCCTCGCGGTGACCGACCTGCTTGACTCCCGGGCGGGCCGCGCCATTCGCTCACTCAAAACGGCAACGCAAATGGCCGAGGCCATGGGCATCAACACCTTTCGCTACAAGGTCACGGTGTTCGTGTTGGCGGCCTGGTTGGCCTGCATCTCAGGCTGGCTGATGGCGCACTTTCAGCGCACCGTCAACCCCTCGGCTTTTGGCTTGAAGATGGGCATTGAATACCTGTTCATGACCGTGGTCGGCGGCGTGGGCTATGTGTGGGGTGCCGTGGTGGGCGCCGGTTTGGTCAAGCTGCTGGATGACCAATTGCAAACCCTGCTGCCCCAGCTCATGGGCACCAGCGGGAGCTATGAGGTGATTGTCTTTGGCATTGTCCTGGTGCTGATTCTGAAGTACCTGCCCAACGGTTTGTGGTCCCTGGTGGCCGCTTACCTGCCGCCGCGCCAGCGGGTGGTGGACTGGGCCGAGGCAGCGCCGCTGCCAGAGCGCCACAAACCCCAAGCCGGTGAGCTGGTGCTCGACGTGCAAGACATTCGCAAACAGTTTGGGGGCCTGACCGCCGTCAACGACATCCGCTTTCAAATCCAGGCCGGCCAGATCGTCGGTTTGATTGGCCCCAATGGGGCGGGTAAATCCACCACCTTCAACCTCATCACCGGGGTGCTGTGCCTGACCTCGGGGCGCGTGCAATTCCGGGGCGAGACCATCAGTGGCCTGAGGGCCCGCGAGATTGCGCGACGCGGCATGGCCCGCACCTTTCAACACGTCAAAATGGTGGCCGACATGACGGTGTTGGAAAACGTCGCCATGGGGGCCTACAGCCGCAGTCACCGGGGGGTGTTGGCCGGCATGCTGCGCACCAACCGACAGGAAGAAAAACAATTGTTCAAAGAAGCCCAACGCCAACTGGAACGCATTGGCATGGGCTCGCAGATGCATGAATTGGCGGGCAATCTGGCGATGGGGCCCCAGCGCATGATGGAAATTGCCCGCGCCCTGTGCGCCGATCCAGCCCTGCTGCTGCTGGATGAGCCTGCCGCTGGCTTGCGCCATCAGGAAAAACAGGCGCTGGCCACTGTCTTGCGTCAATTGCAAAACGAGGGTGTGAGTCTGTTGTTGGTCGAACACGACATGGACTTGGTGATGACGGTCTGCGACCACCTGGTGGTGATGGAGTTTGGCACCTTGCTGACCCAGGGCACGCCCGCAGAAATTCAACAAAACCCAGCCGTGCGCGCGGCTTATTTGGGCACGGAACACTGACATGAACTCCCCCTTCTTTGAAGTCCGCGATTGGCGCGCCGGCTACGGCAAAGCCCAGGTGCTGCAAGGCCTGCATTTGACCGCCCAGAAGGGCCAGGTCATCACCGTCATCGGCCCCAACGGGGCGGGCAAATCCACCCTGCTCAACAGCCTCATGGGATTGCTGCCCCACCAAGGCGCGTTGTTTTACAAGGGCGAAGACATCAGCGCCCTCCCGCTGGAAGCGCGCGTGCTCTCGGGCATGGCCCTGGTGCCAGAAAAGCGCGAACTCTTCGCCACCCTGTCGGTCGAGGACAACCTGGAGCTGGGCGGTTTTCGCCAAATGCGCCTGGGCAACGGCCAATGGCGCGAGCGCATGGCCGATGTGTATGACCTGTTTCCACGCCTGAAAGAACGGCGCCTGCAACTCGCGGGCACCTTGTCGGGCGGTGAACGCCAAATGCTGGCGGTGGGCCGCGCCCTCATGTCGCGTCCTGACCTCCTGATGCTGGATGAACCCAGCCTGGGCCTGGCCCCGTTGATCGTGAAAGAAATCTTCAACATCGTCAGCACCTTGCGCCAAACCGGCGTCACCATCGTCCTGGTTGAACAAAACGCCCGCGCGGCTTTGGCGGTTGCCGATGTGGGCTATGTCCTGGAAATGGGCGAAATCAGCCTGCAAGGCCCGGCCGGCGAATTGGCCCAAGACCCCCGCGTGATTGACACCTATTTGGGCGCGGCCCGCGCCAGCACCACCTCATGAGCCATTACCAAACCCCACTCGCCGATGTCGAGTTCCTCTTGAACCAGGTTTTGCAAGCCCCGCAACGCCTAGCTGCACTGCCCGCTTTCCAAGACACCGATGCCGCCTTGATGCACCAGGTGCTGGACGAAGCGGGCAAGTTTGTGAATGACCACATCGCCCCGCTGAACCAGGAAGGCGATCGGGTGGGGGCTCGGTTCAAAGACGGACGGGTGACCCTGCCCCCCGGTTTCAAAAGTGCTTACCAAGCGTTCTGGCAAGCGGGCTGGGCCTCTTTGAGCACCGCCATCGAGGATGGTGGCCAGGGCCTGCCCGCCGTGCTCGACAGCGTGTTGTACGAGTGGTTGTCAGCGGCCAACCACGGTTGGACCATGGCCCCCGGCTTGCTGCACGGCGCCTATGAATGCATCAAACACCATGCCAGTGAAGCCCTTCAAGCTCAGTTCTTGTCCAAAGTCGGCACCGGCGAATGGTTGGCCACCATGTGCCTGACAGAGCCCCAGGCGGGCAGCGACTTGGGCTTGGCCCGCACCAAGGCCACGCCGGTGGCTGGCGACACCCGCGACGGCGAGTTCTGGCTCAACGGCACCAAGATTTTTATTTCTGGCGGTGAACACGACCTGAGCGACAACATCGTGCACCTGGTGCTGGCGCGCCTGCCCGAGGCACCCCCCGGTCCCAAAGGGCTGTCCTTGTTTTTGGTGCCCAAGTTTTACGCCGATGGCCGCCGCAGCGCCGTGCATTGCGACCGCATCGAAGAAAAAATGGGCATCCACGGCAGCCCCACCTGTGTCATGCGTTTTGAAGACGCGCAAGGCTGGTTGGTGGGCGAGGCGGGCAAGGGCCTCCATGCCATGTTCGTGATGATGAACGCCGCCCGCTTGCACGTTGCCTTGCAGGGCGTGGGGCTGCTCGACGCGGCCTGGCAAAAGGCCGACGCCTATGCGCGTGAGCGCCGCCAGATGCGCGCGCCCCAAGCCGCTGGGGTCCAGAGCGGCAGCGCCGATTTCATCATCGAACACCCCGCCATTCAACGCATCTTGGACACCCAACGCGCCTGGATCGATGGGGGCCGCGTGCTCGCCTATGAAACCGGGCTGGCCTTGGACGAAGCCAAGCACCACCCCGACCCTGCCCGACGCGAATCCGCCCAACGCTGGTGTGCCTTGATCACGCCCATTTTGAAGTCGGCCTGCACCGAACAGGGTTTCAAGGGGGCCAGTGAGTGCCTGCAGGTCTTGGGTGGCCATGGCTATGTGCGCGAGTGGGGCCTGGAGCAACACGTCCGCGACGCCCGCATTGCCATGATTTACGAAGGCACGAATGAAATCCAAGCCATCGATTTGCTGATGCGCAAGGTGCTCGGCGATGGGGGCACCGCGCTCCAGGCCTTGCTCGACGAATTGTCGGCCCCCCTGCGCGCGGCCCATTCTGAAGAAGCCCGCGTCCTGCGTTTGTTTGAACAACTGCGCGGTGTGACCCAAGCGGCGCTGGCGGTCCAAGGCCGCGCCGATGGCGCGATTCGCCTGAACTGGATTGCGGGCGATTATTTGCGTCTGGCCGCCCTGGCTTTGCTGGCCTGGGCCTGGAGCCGCATCGACGCCGCCGTGGCCGTGGCCGATGCCCAGCGCTGGCAAGCCCCCAGCCAGGCCTTGCGACACTGGGTTCTGCCCGAAGCCGACATGCGGGCCAGCATGATTCACGCACACTTTGAAACCCGATGGCTGAGCGCATGAGCGACACCCTGGACACCCGGTATCTAGAAACCCTGCAGGGCTACAACACCCGGCGGGCGGCATTGAGCATCATCAACACCTTCATGCAGCGCATGGCGGCGTATGCGCTCAGCCCGGTGGATTTTTCGATTCTCTCTTTGATCCACCACAACCCCGGCGTCACCTCACGCCAGCTGTGTGATGCGCTGGGTTTGCTGCCACCCAATATGGTGGTGTTTTTGAAGCAGTTCGAAAAACGCCATTGGCTCACCAAATCGCCCCACCCCACGGATGGCCGGGCCATGGCTTTGGCCTTGACTGCCGAAGGCACTCAATTGATGAAAAAGGCCGAAAAAGCGGCCAGCGCATCCGACCTCAGCGCCACGTCTCAACTCACCCCCAAAGAGCAGGAAACCTTGGCGCGCTTGTTGAAGAAAATTTACTTGAAGCCGACCCCGGCCCCCTGAATGCTTCAGGCGAATGCCTGCGCTTGCAAGGTGTAAAGGGTGCTCAAGGCGTGGGTGATGCCGGTCAGGACCTGGGGGTCACAAGCCGCCAGCAGGGCCTTGTCCTGCGAAGGGTCTTTAAAGAACACCCGGCAAGGCTCCAGCAAGGCCATCATCTGCTCAAAGCCCATTTGCTTGACCATGTAATTCGCCACGGGTGAGTGTTTGACGTCGTACTGGGTTTCGGCTGAACGGCCGTTTTCCAACAAACCCATGACCAGTTTTTCTTGCGCGGTTCGGGCCTGGTAGGGCTGCTGCACTTTGGGCAAATGGGTCTCCAACTGCATTTTGTCCTCGCCCTCGTGGGGCAGCTTGCCCATCAAGGCCGCCAGGGACGTATTGCGCCCCAGACGCAACGACAAGGCTTCCATGATGCCAATCGAAATCAACTTGGCACGCAAATAAATCCGGGCGACTTCCAGGTTCTTTTGACAATGGGCCTGCATGTCGGCAAACTGGGCATCGGCGGGTTCCGTTTGATACTGCCGAAATACCGTGGCAGACTGCAAAAAGCTCAAGAAGCCTTCCATTTTCTGCAAGGAATTTCGATACCCCTGAACCGTGAACACATTCACCTGGGCCAATTCATGGTTGGTCTCAGGAATCAGGTTCCAGGTATTGCTCAGAAAATCAGCGGGGTCTGGGCTGGCGAAGTTACCCACATCGCGATTGGCGGTGCGGACCGCCTTCATCACCACCTGATCAATTTCATCGGGGCTGAAGCCCAGGTCATATTCAACGGACACCCGTTGCAAGCGCTGGGCCAATTGCTCCGAGCAGGTTTGGCCTGGTGCAACCGGCCCCCGAAAGGGAATGGTGGCTTCAATACAGGCGGTGATTTTTACCAAATCGCCAAAAGACAACAGCCCCGATAACGCCTTGACCGCCACCACGGCACTGAGAAATTCATTTTGACCCGCAAAAGGCGAAAGGGTTTGGCCATTTTCAAAGCCAAACAAACTCAGGCACATGGCAAATTCAGTATCCGCCGTGCCTTCTTTCACTCGAATTCGCAGCGCATTGGCCTCTTCGTGCAAATAAGCCGCCAAATAACGGGCCAAATTGATGTTCAAGCCGGCGTCCACCTGGACATAAACCAGGTCATGGAACAAGGCGGCCAGCACCTCCACCGGGCCACCCCCTGCGCCCACATCAAAAATATGCTCAGGCGTATGAAAGGAGCGCCATTGACCCGTCATGCACTGAATAATCAACGCGGCCATTTCAGGTAAACGGGGCGAATCGGCGTCGCCGCCCAAAGCAGCCACGCTGCGTTGGAGCTCAGTCAGGCATCGGGTGTGATCAGCGCAGGCTTCCATCTCAAGTCTCACAGAAAGAGTCGCCCCATTGTTTCACATAAACGGCTTAATTGGATTGCAGGGACAAGACAAAGTTTTCATAACTCTGCCCTTGCAAGGCATTTAATAAAATCGCCGTCCCGGCCTGAATCGCGTCTTTTGAACCGGCCTTTTGTTCTGCGGCCAACATTTGGGCATACAAATCACTGACCGCTGGCAATACCGCCCGATTCGGACAGCGCCGCACCGAGTGATAACCCAATAATTGATCCTGGGCGTCGATGGAGGCCGTGACATTGGCCCAAACCCAGTAATACCCGCCGTCTTTGCGCAGATTTTTGACAAAGGCAAAAACCTCTTGTCTTTTTTGAATGGTTTGCCAAAGCAAGGCAAACACCGAGCGTGGCATATCGGGGTGGCGCACGATGTTGTGCTGAACCCCCATCACCTCTTTCTCGGTAAAACCGGAAATGCTGTAAAAAACCCGATTGGCATAGGTGATCCGCCCTTTCACATCGGTTTTGGAGACAATGAATTCACTGCTTTGCAACTGGGTTTCTACTTGGGAAACTGCCCCATACCGCTGCACCATGACTGACTCGCTTTCTTCAACAAATGAATGAGAGGGATGCCTGCACATCCATCCACAGGGCAATAACGCCATCTGCACACAACAAAACCCCTGCCAGGCGGGTTCCCCAATCTCGGCTGCTGCCAGACAGGTGTTGCCACACGCCCGGTC
>CAIUTG010000079.1 GCA_903902035.1 uncultured Curvibacter sp.
CTTGATTTCATTTGAAATTTTGGTGGCGCTTCACGGATTCGAACCGCGGACCTGTGGATTATGATTCCATCGCTCTAACCGACTGAGCTAAAGCGCCAAGCCCGAAAGTATAGCAAATTTTTCGGCCCTGGTCAGGGGCGGGTGGCTGCTCATCTCACAAGGGTTTTTTGTCTTGAACGGTGTCGGCAACATACAGCACCAGCTTGAACGCATAGAGAAAGATCAGGACCCCAGTGAAGTCACCCAGGGCCATCACGGGTGCATCACGAACTAGGCTCTGGCTCTGCCCATCAAAAGCGAACCAAAGTTGGTGAATGGTTGAACTGACGATTGAAAACAAAGCAGCGAGCTTGAGAAGGGTAGCGGCTGAGCGGTTTCTTAAGTTGGAGTCCATTCGGAAAAAATGCGCCCCAATCCACAGCGCCATCAAGGGGCCAAAGCCGGCCATCACCCCGTTGATGACCAAATCGAACAACTCAAGTTGAGGGAAAAGTTGATGTTTGATGGTGGCGGCGCTGATGGTAATTCCAACCGATGCCCAACGACCCAAAACCATCACAAGCACCAGGTTGATGCCTGCTGGAAGAAAAATCCAATTGACGCCTTTGGTGAATTCCAGCCCGCTGAACAACCAATCGTTGAACCAATAGAAAACGTAGTTGGCAAAACAAGCCAAGGCCAATGAAATGCCATTTAGAAGCACGGAAACTCTCAAGCAAAAGTGGGATTTTAATTGTCAAATTAAGAATCCGTTACGGTTTGTTGGGGGGATTACCGTAAGTCGTCGTGCCGAAAAAGGCAGTGATGAAATTCAGATTCACTGGAAAAACTATTCGTCCCGGCTTCCTGAAAAGCGGGATGGGATGGTGGAAGCCCCATCACTCAATCAGCAAATGGTCTATCCACCTTGCACCCGGCTCGGCATCGACACGTAGGCTGGGGGCAAAGGGGGCGATGCTCGGCGTACTTGAAGGGGCACTGATGTGGTTGAGGTCAATGGCTTGGGGCTTGCCCATCAAGCGTTGACCCACCAGCTCCAATTGGTAATAACTACCGTTCCAAAGTTTTGCACCAAAGTCACGCGGTTTTTTGAATAAAAACAACAGGCTGTGTTCAAGCCAAATCAAATTGCCCGCCGTGATGGTCTGAGGATTTTCATAGGGATAGGGGACATGGCAAGTCACCTCAGTCTCAGCATCCAGACATTTGAATTCTTTCATGGACAAAAAGTGATCGACCAGCAGCGGGCTTTCCAACTTGAGCTTGAACTGCGTCACTTCCGCGTCTATTCGTGTGAATTGCACATGCCCAATCGCCAACGGCGTGCCGTCACGGGTCACGGCAAACACTTGTTTCGTGCCTTCCAAGTCAAAGCCACTTCCCCAGCTTTGCGATGAGCAACAGACCAGGATGGCTGCAAGTTGGCAGAAACGTCTGACGATAACCCCAAGGGAATTCAACATGCACGACTCCTGAGTGAGTTTTAATTTTAATGTCGCTGTGTGGAGGCCTTGCCCAATGCGGGGCCATTCCCGCTCACGTGGGCGACTCGATGCGCTCACGATGCGGGCGCAGTGAGTCAGCCACATGGCTAGAATCCTTTGCACACTACCTATGAAAAAACTCAAAGTCGCACTGATCGCTCACGACGGTAAAAAAGCCGAGATGGTTGCATTTGCCGCCGAATATAAAGAGTTTCTTTCGGCCTGTTCGCTGTGCGCGACAGGCACCACAGGCTCTCGTTTGGAGCAAAACCTTGGCTTATCGATTGAAAAACTGCTGAGTGGGCCTTTAGGGGGTGATTTGCAAATCGGCGCCCGCATTGCCGAGAGCAATATGGATTTGGTGGTTTTTTTGCGTGATCCCATGACGGCCCAACCCCACGAGCCCGACATCAATGCCCTGGTTCGTGCTTGCGATGTGCACAACATTCCCTGTGCCACCAACACGGCCTCCGCTAAATTGATGCTCAAAGCCTTGATTGCCTCGCTTTAAAGCAAGCGCCAGCAAATCGTTGATCCTACAGGTTGTCAGCGCTCAGGTATTCCTCGTACATCAATCCGTGCAAGCGCCTTGTGATGCTGGGTAGGATGGCTATTCATTTTCCATAGCTTTAAATTGGGATCATGGGCAGGTTCAGGTTCACAAAATATTCATTTGTCTTGCTTCAAATGGCTGTGATGGCTTGTCTGATGAAGTATGGGCTGGCTTGGAAGATCCATAGGTTCAGAGCACAATCAATACTCTCACATAGTTCCTTGATCCGGTCTGTAGAAAATTCTGATGCAGATCGAGTTGAGAATATCAACGAATTTTTACTGATGCAACATGAATCACGGCTTTACCTCTGCTTTTGTGCTGTTCTTGTTCGTGTTGGATCCATTTGGTTCACTGCCAATTTTTATTGCAGTGATGAGAGAGGTACCTGCAAATCGGCGAGACTGGGTGGCTTTTCGGGAAACTCTGATTGCCTTTTTCGTGCTAGCTGCCTTCATCTTCGGGGGGCAAAATTTCCTGAACTTAATGCATTTGTCCGAGCGTTCGCTAGAAGTTGCGGGCGGCGTCATCTTGCTGATTATTTCGTTAAAAATGGTTCTGCTTGATCGAGCGCCCTCACATGAACTCGGACACCAACGCGAACCCTTCATCGTGCCAATCGCCGTGCCGTTGCTTGCGGGACCATCGGCCATGGCCACTGTATTGATATCTGTCACGCGACAACCAGAACAGCTTTGGCTTTGGATTGCTGCCTTGGCTGCTGCCATCGCTGTATCCGGTGTGGTCTTGTCGATATCAGAAAAAATCCAACAGTGGGTTGGCATATCGACTGTATTGGCAGTCGAGAAATTGATGGGCCTAGTGCTTTCAGCTGTTTCTGTTGAAATGATTTTGGCTGGGCTCAAAAACTATTTTTTTAATTCTTAATCGGCCCTGAAAAATTCACTTTCAAGCCGTGGCCCAGTTCATGGGACCAAGCTTGAGTGGTTGTGATACAAAAATTTGACGCAATTGCAGTGCAATTTGCCCCAATTCGACCACCTGCAGGGTAATCCTCCCAATTTCCACTGACCAGAGAAGTAGAACGGTTATGCAGCCATGGCCAGATGCTGCTTTGGGGTGAAACTGCCCAGGGCCATGTTCGGGCGGTCGTGATTGTAGGACCACATCCATTGCGTGGCGAAATCCTGAACCTCTTCGATGCTGGACCAGTAATACTGCGACAGCCATTCATAGCGCACTGTCCGGTTGAA
>CAIUTG010000080.1 GCA_903902035.1 uncultured Curvibacter sp.
GCTTGGCCATCCAAGCTGACGCGTCATAATCTGACCGCGCTGCCTGGGGGAATTTGGGGTGGCCACGGGTGGGGGAATTTGAACTGGCCATCAGGGTCGTAGGCCGCTTTGTTGGGTGGAATGGGCATGCGCGCCACAAACAAACTGCCCTCGTTGGCGTTTGCCCCCAACAACAACGGCACATCTGCGCCGTGCCCTTGCGCCATCAAACGGGCGGGCAGATCGGGCACCACATGGCCGTCAATCACCCCCAAGCCCACGATGCTGGGCTGCTTGCCCGATGCGGCCAAAACTTCTGCGGCGCTGGCTTGACGCATTTGGGCCAAACTCTTGGCGCCTAAAGCATCGGCCATGCGCAGACCGTGCGCCTCACCAACGGCCAGGGGCCTCGGGCTGAACATCCCCATCGGCACCAAGGCACTACCGCTTTGGCCAACGGCTTTGTGAAACAGCCCTTTGCTGAGGGGAGAAATCAGCAACAAGCTCACATCAATCGCCCCCGCCGACTCCCCCAAAATGGTGACGTTATGGGGATCGCCCCCAAATTGATCAATGTGACGCTGCACCCACTTCAAGGCCGCTATTTGATCCAATAAACCATAGTTGCCCGAGGACTGGGTGCCTGACTCGGCCGTTAATTCTGGGTGGGCCATGAAGCCAAAAACATCGAGTCGATAATTCAAACTCACCACCACCACCCCGCGCCGTGCCCAGGCCGCTGCATCAAACTCCGGCTGCGAGGCCGCACCACTGAGGTTGCTGCCGCCGTGAATCCAGACCATCACCGGCAAGGCTTGAGCGTTTTGGGGTGCCCAGACATTGAGGTACAAACAGTCTTCGCTCATGAGGGGGTTGAGCGGATCAAATGCACCCAAACGGTCACTTTGGTAACAACGCGCACCCCATTGCTCGACCGACCTCAGGCCCGCCCAAGGTCGCACCGCCTGCGGTGGCGTCCAGCGCAGTTCGCCCACCGGCGGGGCCGCATAGGGAATGCCTTTGTAAACATGCAAGCCCTGTGCGTTGACTGGTGGCTGCGCAATTTTTCCGCCCTCGATGGTCAAAACCGGCATGGTGTCCGTTCCTTTCAAGTCGGCTGGTGCGGCACTCAAACAACTCACACAAAAAGCGAGGCCGATCAAGCCGTTGCGCCAGAATGCGTTTTGAAGCTGCATGATGCCTCCCAAGCCAGTGGTCAGATTTTCGAATGCATTTAAGGATGGTCTGCATAACCCCCGCCAAAGCGCGAGTTGATGCGTGAACGTTCACATGGCGAAACCAGCTTTGAATTCGTCGCCGATTTTCCTTCGTTTAGGCCCAATTGGGCCTGTTTATGGGCTCTCGCCCTCGCTGTAGACGCACTCATGCCTGCAGCCCCTGCAAAATCCGTTTACGCACCATCCACAAATTGGAAAGCGCAAACATCACCAGCAGTTGGCTTGTGTTTTTGGCCAATCCCCGGTAACGCGTTTTACGACGCCCGAACTGACACTTGATTACCCGAAACGGATGCTCCACCTTGGCTCGAACGCTGGCCTTGAGTTTTTCCAGCTTGTCCCACAGTGCATGGCTGGGTTTGATTTTGTTCAGCGCTTTGCGCCTGCCCGGCATCATGGCTATTTGCCAATCCACATCAGCGTGCTTGTTCTGAATCTCTTGGCGCTTTTCAACACCCCGGTAACCCGAGTCGGCAAACACAACCTCTTCTTCGCCATGCAGCAGAGCATGCGCTTGCGTCACGTCATGAGTATTGGCCGCTGTGGTCGTCACGGTGTGCACCAAGCCAGACTCGGCGTCCACGCCTATGTGAATACGAAGGGACTTCCCGCTTCCAGACAATAGCCAAGGAATGCCAAGATTGGCGTGTCGGAATGTCAATCTCAAAACCCTTAAAGAAGGAAAAATCCTATGAATAAGATTACCCGAGTCGGTGTGGATCTGGCTAAAAATGTCATTCAAGTTCATGCGGTGGATGCTGCCGGTCATGTTGTTACCAATCGCGCTTTGAAGCGAGAGAAGTTTTTGCTCTGGTGCAATCAATTGCCCGCAGGCTGCCTGATTGCAATGGAGGCCTGCAGCGGCGCCCATCACTGGTGCCGCAAACTGATCGAACGTGGATTTGATGCCCGCATGATCCCAGCGCATTCTGTGACGGCTTACCGGATACAGGGCCGCAGTGGGAAAAACGATGCCAATGATGCTGCTGCGGTCTGCGAAGCCGCATCTCGGCCGCACATGATTTACGTTCCGCCCAAGACCTTGGCCCAGCAAGGTATGCTTTGCGTTCATCGGCTGCGCGAAGGGCTTAAGGAGGAGCGTACGGCCTGCATCAACCGTATCCGCGGTTTGCTGGCGGAGTTTGGTGTCGTATTGCCACAAAGCCCGGAGGCATTGCGTCAGCATTTGAGCGACGTGATTGAAGATGGCAGTAACGACATCGCAGGTATGGCCCGCCTGGTGCTGCAAAGAGCACAGGAACAGTGGCGAGAAATGGATGCACACATCAAATGGTGCGACCAAAGGATTACCGATCATCAGAGGGGCGACGAACAGGTGCAACGTGCCGCCGAGTTGATGGGAGTCGGCACCATCACCGCTTCTGCTGTTGTTGCAACCGTCGGTGACTTCAAGCAGTTTAAGAACGGGGCGCAGTTCGGTGCTTGGTTGGGATTGACTCCCAAGCAAAACTCCAGTGGTGGCAAAAGCAGCCTTGGCGGCATCTCCAAGCGTGGAAACGACTATTTGCGAACGTTGTTGATTCAGGGGGCCAAGGCCATCACGCTGACGCGTCAATATGACAATCCGATTTTCTTGTGGGTGCAAAAACTTCGCGAGCGAGTCGGTTGGCAAAAGGCGGTGGTCGCATTGGCCAACAAAAACGCACGAATTCTGTGGGCAGTCATGACGCGGGAAAAGCGGTATGACGCTCACCATGTCAGTGTTTACCCTTTGACGCCAACGCTGGACCCGTCTTGAGCGGCCAAGTCGGCAACGTAGAACGCGATGATCTTTCCAAGTCAGACGTGAAATCCAAGATGCTTTGAACAGGTCAGACCGGCAGCAGGCAAGCTCGAATGAAGGCAGGTGGGTCAATTTGATGCCACGGAATGTGAATGGAGCCCTGCTGAGCGGTTGGTATCTGGGGCCGCACTCAGTGCAATAAGCCCGGCTGTAGATGTGCAGTCTGTTCCTTGTTTCAAACAGATCGGATCTCTGAACTTATTGGAAATATTTATCGAAAAAATCAACATGCAAGTTCTTGACTACGCGGGAAGTCCCTGTAGGCCTTCATCCCAAAGTGCCACTGGTTACCCTTCTTGGTTTGGTGCATCTCGGGGTCTCGCTCGCCCTTGTCGTTCTTTGTAGAGCAAGGCGCTGCAATCAGCGTGGCGTCCAC
>CAIUTG010000081.1 GCA_903902035.1 uncultured Curvibacter sp.
AACTCATAGTGCTGCACCACCGTCTCGAAAGGCAATTTGCCTCGCTTGCGAATCGGAACAAAGCCCAGTCCCAATTCATGCGCGATCACCGCACCCAAAATGAAACCGCGCGCATCGACCCCCGCCACGACGGTGGGTTTTTGCGCGGGTGGCAACGCCGCATAACGCGCCACAAAGGCCTGGATCAAGCGCTGAAAAGCCGCACCGCTTTGCAACAAGGGGGTGATGTCACGAAACTGGACGCCCTGACTGGGCCAGTCTGAAATGGTGCGAATTTGAGCCTTGAGCAAGGTCTGTGTGGAGGCATCGGCATGCTGGTGCTCAACCAGGGGCAGGGTGTGGGGAGAATTCAAAGGGTTCCTTCTGACAAATAATCTTGCGCCGCTGACAAGTCATGGGGCCGCCCGAGCAAGGTCAGGGTGTCGTTGACTGCCAGCACCACCTCATCGGCGCAGGGGGTTATTTTGCCGTTGCTGCGTCGCAAAAGGATGGGCCGAACCCTGAATTGTGACAAGTTCAATGGCCCCAGGGCGCGGCCACACGCAAAGGCATCGGCCGCCAACTTGATGGGTAGGAGCCGGTCTTGATCGCGCTCCAGGGCCGTGTCGTCATCGGCCCCATGAAAATAACCACGCAACAGGTTGTAGCGCGCATCCCGCTGCGCCTGAACCACGCGCAAAACGCGGCGCATGGGAACCCCCACCAAGGCCAGGGCGTGGCTGGCCAACATCAAAGAACCCTCAATCGCCTCAGGCACCACTTCGGTGGCCCCTGCCGCTCGCAATTGCTCCAAGGCGTGGTCATCCTGGGTTCGGACCACCACCGGCACCTGGGGCGCGTGTTGACGGGTGTTGGCCAACACCTTCAGGGCGCCCGGCACATTCAGGTAAGTGATCACCACGGCGCTGGCCCGGTTCAAGCCGGCGGCCATCAAGGCCGGCAAGCGGGCCGCGTCACCAAACACCACATGATCGCCATTGGCCGCGGCTTGGCGTACCCGGTCCGGGTCCATGTCCAATGCCACATAGGCAATGCCTTCTTGCTCCAGCAAGCGGGCAAGGTTTTGGCCACTGCGGCCATAACCGCAGATGATCACATGGTGATCGGCATTGAGGGTCTGGCGTGCGATCTGCGTCATCTGCAGCGACTGCTCCAACCACTCACTGGCGACGAAACGCATGACCCAGCCCTGACTGTTCTGAATTAAAAACGGCGTGATGAACATCGACAGAACCATGGCCGCCAACAAGGGCTGCAACCACGCGTCTGGCAACAAGCCTTGTTGCGCGCTCAGGCTGAGCAAAACAAAACCAAACTCGCCCGACTGCGATAAATAAATGCCGGTCCGCAAGGCCACCCCGGCAGAGGCCCCCAGAAAGCGCGACAGACCGACCACCACACTCAGTTTGAGCAGGCTGGGCAACAACAACAAGAGCAACACCGCGGCCCAATGCTGGAACACCACACGCGGGTTCAACACCATGCCCACGGTGATGAAGAACAGCCCGAGCAGCACATCGTGAAACGGTTTGATGTCGGCCTCCACCTGCCATTTGAAATCGGTTTCCGAGACCAACACGCCACCCAAAAATGCGCCCAAAGCCAAGCTCAAACCCGCCTTTTCGGTCAGCCAGGCCAGGCCCAAAGTGATCAGCAACAGGTTCAACATGAACAGCTCTGAGCTTTGCCGTCGTGCCACCAGGGTGAGCCACCAGCGCATGATTTTTTGCCCGCCCACCAACAACAAGGCCACCAGCAAAACCCCTTTGAGCAAAGCCAGGCCCAGCTCGTTCATCAACATCGGCGCCGGACTGGACAGGGCCGGAATCAACACCAGCAACGGCACCACAGCCAGGTCCTGGAACAACAAGACGCCCATCACCCGCTTGCCATGGGCAGACTCCAGCTCCAGCGCCTCCCCCATCATCTTGGTGACGATGGCGGTGCTGCTCATGGCCAAGGCCGCACCCAGCGCCAGCGCCGACTGCCAACTCAAAGACCAGGGATGGGGCAGGCCATCGTGCAGCCACAAACTGACCAGCCAGAACCCGGCGGTGACGAGGAGCAAGGTCAAACTCACCTGCAAAGCCCCCAAGCCGAACACATGGCGCTGCAAAGCCTTCAATTTGCGCAAATTGAACTCCAGCCCGATGATGAACATCAAGAACACCACGCCCAACTCACCCAAATGGCTGACGCCTTCCGAAGCCGGCACCCAGGCCAAGCCATGGGGCCCAATCAGGACCCCGGCGCTCAAATAACCCAAGACTGCCGGCCATTTGAGCCAACGGCACACCGCCACGCTCAGGACGCCAGCCAACAAATACAGCAGAGTGAGTTCAAGTCCATTCATGAGCCTATGCTAGCCGAGGATCGATAGAATCGCAGCATGCCCATCGATACCTCCCGCCTGCTGCGCCGCGCGCAGGATACTTTTGAGATTGAAGCCCAGGCCTTGACCGCTGTCGGCGCCCGCATTGGCCCCGCTTTTGTGGCGGCGGTTCAAGTCATTTTGCAGACCCAAGGCCGGGTGGTGGTGACGGGCATGGGCAAAAGCGGCCATGTGGGTCGCAAAATTGCCGCCACCCTGGCCTCCACGGGCACCCCGGCTTTGTTTGTGCATCCTGCCGAAGCCAGCCATGGCGATTTGGGCATGATCACCGCCCAAGACGTGGTGCTGGCAATTTCCAACAGCGGTGAGTCTGCCGAATTGGATGTGATCTTGCCCGTGGTCAAACGCCTGGGTGCCACCTTGATTGGCATGACGGGCGGAGCCCAATCCTCCCTGGCTCGCTACTCGGACTGGGTGCTGGACACCCGGATCGACAAAGAGGCCTGCCCCTTGAACCTGGCCCCCACCACCAGCACCACCGTGCAAATGGCCATGGGTGACGCCTTGGCCGTGACGCTGCTGGAAGCCCGGGGCTTTGGCGCCGACGACTTTGCCCGCTCACACCCCGGTGGCTCCCTGGGCCGCAAGCTGCTGACCTTGGTCAGCGATGTCATGCGCCGTGGCGAGGCCATGCCCAAGGTTTTGCCCGAAACCCCCTTCTTTGATCTGATGCGGGAAATGAGTGCCAAGGGCCAGGGCATGGCCGTGGTGGTGGACACACAAGACCGGGTACAAGGTGTGTTTACCGATGGGGACTTGCGCCGGTTGTTGGAGCAGTGCGTCGACCTGCGCAGTGCCACGGCCGCCCAAGTGATGCACACCCAGCCCCGCCACATCCCGCCCCAGGCCTTGGCCGCGGATGCCGCTGACAAGATGGAGCAACACCGCATCACCACCTTGCTGGTGTGCGAGGGCGAAGACATGAAGCTCGTGGGGACGCTGCACATTGGCGACCTGATGCGTGCCAAGGTGATCTGACATGACCCAAGCCCCTTGTCTGCCCCTCCCCCCGAAAACGGCTTGCCCTTGGCCCACCGAGGTCTTGGCTTTGGCACGTTCGGTGAAAGTGGTTTTTTTGGATGTGGATGGCGTGCTGACCGATGGCGGCCTGTACATCTCCGAAGCCGGTGAAACCCTCAAACGTTTCAACACCTTGGACGGCCATGGCCTCAAGTTGTTGCAAGCCGCTGGCATCGAACCCGCCGTGATCACCGGGCGCGACTCACCCGCCCTGCGCCACCGCCTCGCGGCCCTGGGGATTGTTCATGCCCGTTTCGGCATCGCTCAAAAAGTTCCGGCAGCCGAGTCCATTTTGCAAGAACTCCATTTGACCTGGTCACAAGCTGGCGCCATGGGCGATGACTGGCCCGATTTGCCCATGCTGCAACGGGCCGCCCTGGCGACGGCCCCGCCCAACGCCCACCCCGAAGTGCGGGCCCGGGTGCACCTGGTGACGCAAATGGCCGGGGGTCACGGTGCCGTGCGCGAGCTTTGTGATGGCCTTTTGTGGGCCAGCGGCGACTACCCGCGTTTTTTGGCCCAAGAGGTCGGCTGATGGCCAACTGGCGGCAACCCTGGGGGCAGGCCTACAACCGGGCCACCGTTTATTTGCCCGTGGCCTTGATGGCGGTGCTGGCGCTGGCCACCTACTGGCTGATCCACAGCACGCCCTCGCTCATGTCCGCCAGCCCGTCCCGCCCAGTCAGGCACATCGCAGATTACAGCTTGCAAGACTTCACCATCAGCACCTATGCGCCCGAAGGCCGCTTGTTGCATCGGCTGTCTGGTCAAAGTGCCCACCATTTCCCGGACAGCGACACCTTGGAAATAGAAACCGTCCGGGTCAAGTCCTTCCCCTCACCGACCCGCATCACGCAGGCCTCGGCCGACAAAGCCCTGTCCAACCGCGATGGGTCCGATGTGCGCTTGATGGGCAATGCCGTGATCAGCAATGAAGACACCGACAAGCCCAATCCGCCCTGGATTTTGGAGGGCGAAGCGTTGGAAATTTTTAGCAATCAACAACGCTTGCAAAGCGATTTGCCTGTGGTGCTGAAACAGGGCAAAAACCAATTCACTGGGGACCGCCTCCACTACGACCACTTGAGCAGTGTGGTGGAGTTGCAGGGCCGGGTCCATGGCACCCTGCAAGCCACCCCAACAACAAAAAAGGCCCCTTAGGGCCTTTTTGATCAATAACCGCCGTTATCGCCACCGCCGTAACCGCCGCGACCACCGCCGCCGTTACCGCCACGAGGACCTGCGCCGTAGGGGCT
>CAIUTG010000082.1 GCA_903902035.1 uncultured Curvibacter sp.
CCAAGCCCCCCAGGGCGTCCAGCCCGGCGACATCGCTGGCATTGAAGCCGCTGGTGAGGCGTGGTTCCCCTTGGCTTTTGCCCGCGAGCTGGAAGACGCCATTTTGCAAATGCGCACCAACGAGTTGGACATCGGCGTGTGGCTCATTAAAACCGAAGGCGGCGCTGCGGGCGTGCAGGCCTTGCAAGCCTTGGACGCTGTTTTGTTGGCCCACCAAAACCACTGGCTGGTGCGCGAAACCATTGGCTTGCTGCGCCGCACCTTCAGCCGCTTGGACTTGTCCTCGCGCAGCCTGTTTGCCTTGATTGAATCGGGCGCTTGCTTTGCTGGCACCTTCTTGGAATTGGCCTTGGCCTGCGACCGCAGCTACATGTTGATGCTGCCCGACGACGAAGCCGCCACGCCCAAGATCAGCCTCAGTGAAGTGAATTTTGGGCTCTACCCAATGATCACCGACCAAAGCCGTTTGGAGCGCCGTTTTTACAACGAAGCCCCCGCTTTGGACGCCGTGCGTGCCAGCCTGGGCCAGTCACTGGACGCGGACGCCGCCATGGCGCTGGGTTTGATCACCGCCAACCCCGATGACATTGACTGGAGCGACGAAGTTCGAATCGCCATTGAAGAGCGCGTGGCCATGTCCCCCGATGCCATGACCGGCCTGGAAGCCAACCTGCGGTTCAACGGCCCCGAAAACAGGTTGACCCGCATTTTTGGCCGCTTGACCGCCTGGCAAAACTGGATTTTCCAACGCCCCAACGCCGTCGGCGAAAAAGGCGCTTTGAAGGTTTATGGCAAAGGCGACAAGGCCGTGTTTGATTGGAACCGCGTTTAATTTCACCCCTCAAAAATTCAGGAGTTACAGATGTCCAGCATTGATTACAGCCAAAAAATACCCAACAACGTCAACCTCAGCGAAGACCGCACCTTGCAACGCGCCTTGGAGCAGTGGCAGCCCAACTACCTGGAATGGTGGAACGACATGGGTCCCGATGGCAGCCAGAATTTTGATGTCTACCTGCGCACGGCGGTGAGCGTGGACCCCCAAGGCTGGGCCCAGTTCGGGCACGTCAAAATGCCCGACTATCGCTGGGGCATCTTTCTGAATCCAGCGGAACAAGACCGCAAAATTCATTTTGGTGATCATCGGGGTGAGGACGCCTGGCAAGAAGTCCCCGGTGAGTACCGTGCCAACCTGCGCCGCATCATCGTCACCCAGGGCGACACCGAGCCCGCCTCGGTCGAGCAGCAGCGCCACCTGGGCCTGACCGCGCCCAGCCAGTACGACCTGCGCAACCTGTTTCAGGTGAATGTAGAAGAAGGCCGACACCTGTGGGCCATGGTGTACCTGCTGCACAAATACTTTGGTCGCGATGGTCGTGAAGAAGGCGAAGCCTTGTTGCAACGCCGCTCGGGTCAGGAAGACAACCCGCGCATCCTGCAAGCCTTCAACGAGCAAACCCCCGACTGGTTGAGCTTCTTCATGTTCACCTACTTCACCGACCGCGACGGCAAATTCCAGTTGTGCGCCTTGGCCGAATCCAGCTTCGACCCCTTGGCACGCACCACCAAATTCATGCTCACCGAAGAAGCCCACCACATGTTTGTCGGTGAATCGGGCGTGAGCCGAGTGATTTCACGCACCTGCCAAGTCATGAATGAACTCAAGACCGACGATCCGGCCAAGCTGCGCGCCGCTGGCGTGATTGACCTGCCCACCTTGCAGCGTTATTTGAACTTCCACTTCAGCGTGACGATTGACTTGTTCGGCGCCGATGAATCGAGCAACGCCGCGACCTTCTACAGCACCGGTTTGAAAGGCCGCTATGAAGAAGGCAAGCGCATGGACGACCACATCTTGAAGGGCCAAACCTATAAAGTCTTGGCGGTGCAAAACGGCCAATTGGTCGAGCGCGAAGTGCCCATGTTGAATGCGTTGAATGAAGTGCTGCGCGACGACTACATCAAAGATTCCGTCGCGGGTGTGGAGCGTTGGAACAAAGTCATCGAACGTGCGGGCATTCCTTTCCGTTTGAAAACCCCGCACAAAGCCTTTCACCGTAACATTGGCGCTTTGTCGGGCGCCAAGGTGTCACCGGAAGGGCGCGTCATCAGCGAAGCCGAATGGAACGCCCATGTGGACCACTGGCTGCCCTCTGGCGGCGACCGCGCCTTTGTGGCCAGCCTGATGGGGCGCGTGGTGGAGCCTGGTCAATTTGCCAACTGGATTGCGCCGCCAGTGATGGGCATCAACCGCCAACCCGCGGATTTCCAGTACGTTCGCTTTAATTGAGCATCGCGTTTTCATTGAGACTGAATTGAGTTTTTAGATGGGCACCTCAGACAATCAGGTCATCAAGCAACACTTGATCGACCCCGAAATTTGCATCCGCTGCAACACCTGCGAATCGGTTTGTCCGGTGGGTGCCATCACGCACGACTCACGCAACTACGTGGTCAAGGCCGAGGTCTGCAACCTGTGCATGGCCTGCATCTCGCCTTGTCCCACGGGCTCGATTGACAACTGGCGCGAGGTGCCCAAGGCCAGGGCCTACAGCGTCGAAGAGCAACTCACTTGGGACGATTTGCCCGCTGCACTCAGCCCTGAACAACTGGGCGTGGCGGCATCGTCTGCCAACGCCGGGACGGCTGAAACGGCCGCGCCATCCGAGGCACACCTGTCAGCTGAAAGCGCCGACCTCAATGGTGCCAGCGTGAGTGCCAGTGCCAGCCCTGTTGTGACTTCTTCGGCCTGGGGTTCAACCGTGCCGCCCTGGTCGGCGGCCCATGCCTACACCAACTTGTACGGGCCCAAGTCGGCTGAAAAATTCATTCAAGCCAAAGTGGTGGGCAATGCAAGGGTGACCGAAGTCGGCGCCAACTTGGGCTCCGACTACGACACCCACCACATCGTGCTGGACTTTGGGCATTTGCCTTTTCCGGTGCTGGAAGGCCAGTCCATTGGCATCATTCCGCCCGGCGTTGATGCGAAGGGTCGACCTCACCACGCCCGCCAATACTCGATTGCCAGCCCCCGCAACGGCGAGCGGCCCGGCTACAACAACCTGTCCTTGACGGTAAAGCGGGTGCTCGAAGACCACAGCGGCCAGCCCGTGCGCGGCGTGGGCTCCAACTACCTGTGTGACTTGCAGATTGGCGAAACGGTGCAAGTGATCGGGCCTTTTGGCAGTAGCTTCTTGATGCCGAACCACCCCAAATCCAGCATCGTCATGATCTGCACCGGCACCGGCAGTGCGCCCATGCGCGCCATGACCGAGTGGCGTCGCCGCTTGCGTCAGTCGGGTAAATTTGAAGGCGGCAAACTCATGCTGTTCTTTGGCGCACGCACTCAGCAAGAGCTGCCCTATTTCGGGCCTTTGCAAAAATTGCCCAAAGACTTCATCGACAGCCACTTTGCGTTTTCGCGCACTGCCGGTCAGCCCAAGGTCTATGTGCAAGACCGCATGCGCGAACGCGCCGCCGATTTGGCGCTGTTGCTCAACGACCCGAATGCCTATTTTTACGTCTGTGGTTTGAAGAGCATGGAAGAGGGCGTGGTGCTGGCGCTGCGCGACATTGCGCAGCAAGCCGGATTGAATTGGGATAACCTTGCGGCTGATTTGAAACGCCAAGGCCGACTGCACTTGGAAACTTATTAAGCGCCATTCAGACCGATTTCCAGACCCATTTCGAGACAAAGGAACCCCATGTCCACCAGCGCAAAAACAGACGCCTTCATTTGCGACGCCATCCGCACCCCCTTTGGCCGTTACGGCGGCGCCTTGTCCAGCATCCGCACGGATGACCTGGGGGCCATCCCCTTAAAAGCCCTGATGGCGCGCAACCCCCAGGTGGACTGGGCCTCGGTGACCGATGTGCTCTACGGCTGCGCCAACCAAGCGGGGGAGGACAACCGCAACGTGGCGCACATGGCCAGCCTGCTGGCGGGCTTGCCGATCGAAGTGCCGGGCGCGACCCTCAACCGCTTGTGTGGCTCGGGGTTGGACGCCGTGGGCACGGCCGCGCGCGCCATCAAGTCGGGCGAAGCGGGCTTGATGGTGGCCGGCGGGGTGGAGAGCATGAGCCGTGCGCCCTTCGTCATGCCCAAGGCCGAGTCGGCCTTCAGCCGCGCCAACGCGGTCTACGACACCACCATCGGCTGGCGCTTCGTCAACAAGTTGATGAAAGCCCAATACGGCGTGGACAGCATGCCCGAGACCGCAGAAAACGTCGCCACCGACTACGGCATTGAGCGCGAAGCGCAAGACCGCATGGCCTTGAACAGCCAACTGCGCGCCGTGGCCGCCCAACGTGCGGGTCATTTGGCCCGGGAAATCGTGGCGGTTCAGGTGCCCCAAAAAAAGGGCGACCCGCTCGTGGTCGATCAAGACGAACACCCGCGTGAAACCAGCCTCGAAGCGCTGGCCAAACTCAAAGGCGTGGTGCGCCCGGACGGCACCGTCACCGCCGGCAACGCCAGTGGCGTGAACGACGGGGCCTGTGCCTTGCTGCTCGCCAACGAGGTCAGCGCCGTCAAAAACGGCTTGACCCCGCGTGCCCGCGTGGTGGGCATGGCGACCGCCGGTGTGGCCCCGCGCATCATGGGCATTGGCCCCGCACCGGCCACCCAAAAGGTGCTGGCGCAAACCGGCCTTACCTTGGCCGACATCGATGTGATTGAGCTCAACGAAGCCTTTGCCGCGCAGGGCTTGGCGGTGCTGCGAATGTTGGGTCTGGCCGACGACGATGAGCGCGTCAACGCCTGGGGCGGCGCGATTGCTTTGGGCCACCCCCTGGGGGCCTCGGGCGCTCGCTTGGTCACCACCGCCATCAACCGCCTGCACAACACGGGCGGGCGTTATGCGCTGTGCACCATGTGCATCGGGGTCGGGCAAGGGATTGCACTGGTGCTGGAGCGGGTTTGAGGGTCTGAAACCATGCCATCATGCGGGACATGATTCGTTGGTTCTTGATTCCGCTTTTCTCTGCACTGGCCTATGTTCTGTTTTTTCGGCTGAACGGCGCCCTGTTTGGGTGGCTTGAATTTTCAGCGGGGGTCAACTGGGTGTTTTTGCCCAGCGGCCTGCGGCTCATGCTGGTGTTGTTGTGGGGGCCTTGGGCCGCTTTGGGCCTGGTGTTTGGCAGCGTCTGGCTCTCGTATGCCTATTACCCTTTCAACAATGAGGTGGACCTGCTGGTCACGGGCCTGATTTCCGGTGGTTCACCCTTGCTGGCCCGTTTCATGGCACAACATTCCTTGAAGTGGAATGTGAGTTTGAGTGACCAATCCCCCATCACATTGCTCAAGCTCGCCTTTATATTTGCCTTGATCAGCGCCACCTTGCATCAAATTTGGTTCAGTTGGATGGGCCGTTCAGATGATTTGTTGAGGGGCCTGGTGGCCATGTGGGTCGGCGACATGCTGGGCACTTTGCTGCTGCTTTATACCTTCAAGGGAGCCATTTATGGGGTCGATTCTTTCAGGAAAGACTTCTCCCAACAAGACCCCGAGTCGTCATCCCCAAAGGGGCGATGAATTTTCTTGAGAATTTATGGCACAATAGTGGGCTTGACCGGGTTCTTAGCTCAGTTGGTAGAGCAGCGGACTCTTAATCCGTAGGTCGACAGTTCGAGCCTGTCAGAACCCACCAAAAAATCCAAGTAAAACAAGCACGTACAGCAATGTGGGTGCTTTTTTTACGCGACTTTGAAATGAATTCACCGCCCCCCCATTACACAAGCGTCGCTGATTTGGAGGGCGCACTTCGTCAAAAAGGCCATGGCGTGCTCAGTGCCGAGGGCGTGGCGCAGTGGGCGGCTTGCCCGCTCGATTCACTGCAGGCCCTTGCGCCTGACTGGCAACACATGCCGCCCGACCATTACCTCAAAGACGGGGGGCACTATCGGCGGCGGCGTCACGGCAGTTTTGTCTTTCAAAACAATGCTTTGGCTCAAGTGCCGCAGCGCGCACACTGGCAGCCCCTGGATTACAACGCGCTGCACGGTGGCATGGAGCGTTGGTTCGAGCCCCTGCTGGCGACCACGGCCACCTCGCCTGCCTTCTCCCAATTGCTCACGGCCTTGGCCCGCACAGCCGGCCGAGTCAGCGGCCAGGCCCATCTGCCCTGGTGCATCGAAGCCCATCAGTTCCGAATTGACACCACAGGCGGCATTGGCCGCCCCACCCCCGAAGGGGCGCACCGCGATGGCGTGGATTTTGTGGCGGTCTTTATGGTGAATCGAACCAACATCAAGGGCGGCGAAACCCGGGTGTTTGAGGCCAACGGCTCGCAAGGCGAGCGCTTCACCCTGATCGAGCCCTGGTCGCTGTTGTTGCTGGACGATGCCCGTGTGATTCACGAAAGCACACCGATTCAGCCATGGCGGGAAGGCGAAGGCGGTCACCGCGATACCTTGGTGCTGACTTGCCGTGCGGGAGAGTTTCAGGACGCACCACGGTCAAGCCGCTTGAAACCGTGACTTGAGCAGGGGTATGCTCAAGCAAGTCGAACATTTGAGTTGCTTGCAATGGACCCTTTATTTCTAAAACAAGTCAAAGAGGACGTGGCCCGAGCCTTGGCGGAGGATGTGGGTGGTGCTGATTTAACGGCCAACTTGGTGCCTGCCGATCAAAAAGCGCACGCACGGGTGTTGGCGCGTGAAAACGCGGTGATTTGTGGTCGGCCCTGGTTTGATGAGGTGGTGCGCTCCCAAGTTCCCGACGCTCAAATCGAGTGGCGGGTGCAAGAGGGGCAGCGCTGCGAGGTCAATCAAGTGGTGGTGGACATCCAGGGCAGCGCGCGCGGCTTGTTAACGGCGGAGCGTTCGGCGCTGAATTTTCTGCAAATGCTCAGTGCCGTCGCCACCAAAACGGCCGAATTTGTGGCACTTGTCGAAGGCAGCCAGGCCCGCATTGTGGACACCCGAAAAACCTTGCCGGGCTTGCGTCGGGCGCAAAAATACGCGGTCACCCAAGGTGGGGGGCTCAACCACAGGATGGGCTTGTACGACGCCATTCTGATCAAGGAAAACCACATTGCCGCAGCCGGGGGAATCGCGCCGGTGCTGGCGCAAGCCCAGGCTGTGGCCCGTCAGGTGGAATTTGTGCAGATCGAGGTGGAGACCTTTGAGCAATTGCGCGAAGCCCTGGCTTGCGGCGCTGAGATGATTTTGTTGGACAACATGAACCCCGCTCAATTGCGCGAGGCGGTTCGCATCAATGCACAATTTGCGCAAGAGCACCGATGCAAACCGGCGATTCTGGAGTCGTCTGGCGGCATCAGCCGAGAGGGTCTGCGTGAATTGGCGCAAACGGGGGTGGACCGCATCTCCATCGGGGCGCTGACCAAAGATGTCAAGGCGGTGGATTTTTCTATGCGTTTCGAGGTCTTGTGAAATGAGTACTTTCGGGATCGAGGCGGAGCCCCTGAAATCGCAAATCAAAAAATTGCTGCACCAACGCAACGCGGTCATGGTGGCGCATTTTTATGTGGAACCCGAGCTGCAAGACCTGGCCGAAGAGACCGGCGGCTTGGTCAGCGACTCATTGGAAATGGCCCGTTTTGGGCGCGACCATGCGGCCCAAACCCTGGTGGTTTGCGGTGTGCGCTTCATGGGCGAGACGGCCAAAATCTTGAGTCCGGACAAGTGCATCCTGATGCCCGACCTGGAGGCCAACTGTTCCCTGGACCTGGGGTGTCCGGTGGATCGGTTTTCGGCATTCTGCGATGCACACCCCGAACGCACGGTGGTGGTCTATGCCAACACCAGTGCGGCCGTCAAAGCCAGGGCCGATTGGGTGGTGACGTCCAGTTGTGCTTTGGATGTGGTGAGTGCCCTCAAAGCCAGCGGTCAAAAAATCATTTGGGGACCCGACAAGCATTTGGGGTCCTACATTCAGGCCCAAACCGGCGCCGACATGCTGATGTGGGATGGCTCCTGCATCGTGCACGATGAATTCAAAGCATTCGAGCTCCAAGCACTCAAGCGCGAATACCCCGAAGCCAAGGTCCTGGTACACCCCGAAAGCCCTGCGGAGGTGGTTGCTCAGGCCGACGTGGTGGGTTCCACATCGGCCATTTTGCAAGCCGCCAAAGCACTCCCGGCCTCGCTGTTCATCGTGGCCACCGACAAAGGCATGTTGCACAAATTGCGCACCCTCAACCCGGGTAAAACCTTTATGGAGGCACCCACGGCGGGCAGCAGCGCCACTTGCCGAAGTTGCGCGCATTGCCCTTGGATGGCCATGAACAGCTTGCAGGGGGTGGCGCAGGTTTTGACCAACGGCACCCATGAAATCAAGGTGGACCCTCAGCTGACGGCGCGGGCCCGCCTGCCGATTGACCGCATGCTCGATTTCACGGCCGCTTTGAAATCGGGGCAGCCTGTGACGGCGTTGGCGTCAAAGTTGGTGCCCCATCTGGGCGCGGCGTGAGCACGCTGGCTTGCGCGTGGGCCGCCAACCCAGGGTAGTCGCGGCTGCAATGCAGCCCCCGACTTTCCAGGCGTGAAAGCGCGCTGCGCACAATGAGTTCGGCCACTTGAACCATGTTGCGCAACTCCAGCAAATCTTGGCTGACACGAAAGCTGCTGTAGTACTCGCGAATTTCGTTTTGCAAGAGGTCAATTCGGTGCAGGGCGCGTTCCAGGCGTCGGTTGGTGCGGACAATGCCCACATAGTCCCACATGAGGCGACGCAGCTCCTCCCAGTTGTGTGAAATGACCACGGCCTCATCGGCATCCCTGACCTGTGTGTCATCCCATGGCGGCAGTGCGGGCACGCCATTGGTGCTTTGGCTGGCAATGTCCTTCGCTGCCGCTTGGGCATAGACCACGCATTCCAGCAAGGAGTTGGAGGCGAGTCGGTTGGCGCCGTGCAGGCCGGTGCAGGCGGTTTCGCCAATGGCGTACAGGCCGGGCAAATCCGTTCGACCCTGCAGGTCCGTCATCACCCCCCCGCAGGTGTAATGCGCGGCTGGCACCACCGGAATGGGCTGGCGTGTCATGTCGATGCCCAACGACAAACAGCGGGCGTGAATGGTGGGGAAGTGTTCCAGAATGAACGCCGGGCCTTGGTGCGTGATGTCCAGGTAGACGCAGTCTGCACCAAGGCGCTTCATCTCGTCATCAATCGCACGCGCGACAACATCACGCGGTGCCAACTCGGCTCGGCCGTCATGCGCGGGCATGAAACGGGTGCCATCGGCCAGCAACAAACGACCCCCTTCACCGCGCACGGCTTCGCTGATCAAGAAAGATTTGGCCTGGGGGTGGTAGAGGCATGTGGGATGAAATTGAATGAATTCCATATTGCTCACACGACAGCCCGCTCGCCAAGCGGCGGCGATGCCATCCCCCGTCGCCGTGTCTGGGTTGGAGGTGTACAAATACACCTTGCCGGCGCCGCCGGTGGCCAAAATGGTGTGCGGGGCCTGGAAGGCCAGGACACGATCGTGTTGCGTGTCCAGAGCGTAAAGCCCCAGGCAGCGCGGCGCTTCTGCACTCATTTTCGGCGCTGTGATCAAGTCCACCAGCACATGGTGCTCAAACAAGGTGATGTTGGGATGCTGACCGATGAGCTGCCAAAGTGATTTTTGAATCTCCAGGCCCGTGGCGTCTGCTGCGTGCACGATGCGTCGCTCGCTGTGGCCCCCCTCGCGGGTGAGGTGCAAATGCCCCTCGTGCGAAGTGAAGACCACGCCCATTTTTTGCAGCCAGGCAATCGCGGCGGGGGCATTTTCAATGACAAAGCGGGTGGCTTGCGGGTCGCACAAACCGGCGCCGGCCACCAAGGTGTCTTGGACGTGTTGAGCAAACGAATCCTGTGGCCCCAAAACGGCGGCAATGCCACCCTGGGCCCAAGCGCTGGCGCCGTCTTGCAAGGTGTTTTTGGTGAGCACGGCAACGCGGCGTGTTTGAGCCAAATGCAGGGCTGCACTCAAGCCTGCCAAGCCACTGCCAACGATGAGTACATCAAAGTCCAAAGGAATGCC
>CAIUTG010000083.1 GCA_903902035.1 uncultured Curvibacter sp.
CGAGGCCTATGGCGGCGCCAACATGGGCTACCTGGCCCACATGGTGGCGATGGAAGAAATCAGCCGCGCCAGCGCCTCGGTCGGCCTGTCCTACGGCGCGCACAGCAACCTGTGCGTCAACCAGATCAACCGCAACGGCACCGAAGCGCAAAAAGCCAAGTACCTGCCCAAGCTGATTTCGGGCGAGCACGTGGGTGCGCTGGCCATGAGCGAGCCCGGCGCGGGCTCCGACGTCATCAGCATGAAGCTCAAGGCCGAGTGGCAAGAGCCCAGCGCTTCGGGGGGCGGCTACTTCCTGCTCAACGGCAGCAAGATGTGGATCACCAATGGCCCCGACGCCGACACCCTGGTGGTCTACGCCAAGAGCGAGCCCGAACTCGGGGCGCGCGGCGTCACCGCCTTCCTGATCGAAAAAGGCATGAAGGGTTTTTCCATCGCACAAAAGCTCGACAAACTCGGCATGCGTGGCAGCCACACCGGCGAGCTGGTGTTCAACAATGTCGAGGTGCCCGCCGAGAATGTGTTGGGGGGCCTGAACCAGGGCGCCAAGGTGCTGATGAGTGGCCTCGACTATGAGCGTGCCGTGCTCACCGGCGGGCCGCTGGGCATCATGCAATCGGTGATGGACAACGTCATCCCCTACATCCACGAACGCCAGCAGTTCGGCCAAAGCATTGGCGAGTTCCAGCTCATCCAGGGCAAGGTGGCCGACCTGTACACCGTGCTGCAGGCCGGGCGTTCCTTTGCCTACACCGTGGCCAAGAACCTCGACCTGCTGGCAAAACAGAACCAGGGCGAGCACGTGCGCCAGGTGCGCAAGGACTGTGCTTCGGTCATCCTGTGGTGCGCCGAGAAAGCCACCTGGATGGCGGGCGAAGGGGTGCAAATTTTTGGCGGCAACGGTTACATCAACGACTACCCGCTGGGCCGTTTGTGGCGCGACGCCAAGCTCTACGAAATTGGTGCGGGCACCAGCGAAATCCGTCGCATGCTGATTGGTCGTGAGTTGTTTGCAGAAACCATGTGATGTCACCCTGGCTTGATAAACTGTTCGAATGACAATAGGCATTGACAAACTGATTCAAAACAATCGGGACTGGGCCGCCAGCATGGAGGCCAGCCGTCCGGGTTTTTTTTACAAACTCTCCCAGCAACAAACCCCCAAGTATTTGTGGATCGGCTGTGCGGACAGCCGCGTGCCGGCCAATGAAATCATCGGGCTCGATCCGGGTGAAATTTTTGTCCACAGAAACGTCGCCAATGTGGTGGTGCACTCAGACCTGAACGCCTTGTCGGTGATTCAGTTCGCGGTGGACCACTTGAAGGTCGAGCACATCATCGTCGTGGGGCACTACGGCTGTGGCGGGGTCTTGGCGACTTTGCGCGGGACCCGGGTGGGTTTGGCCGACAACTGGTTGCGCCATGTGCACGATGTCAAAGTTAGGCACCGCCAACGCCTGGACCATTTGCCGGTCCATGTGCAAGAGGACGTGTTGTGTGAAATGAACGTGATTGAGCAGGTCGGCAATGTGGCCCTGTCCAATGTCATGCAAGATGCCTGGAGCCGTGGGCAGAAGGTCACGGTGCACGGCTGGTGCTACGGCCTCAAAGACGGTTTGGTGAACGACTTGAAAGTCAGCATGAGCCGCCCTGAAGAAGTCATGCCGGTTTTCCGTGCCGCTTTCAAGCGCTATCCCCGCGCCTATGCCGCCCAGGCGACCTGAACCCCATTCAAACCATCAGGAGACCTTGACCATGAACGCCACCCACCTTCACCCTGACCCCGTTGTCATTGTCAGCGCCGCGCGCACCCCGATGGGCGCTTTCCAGGGCGATTTCTCAGGCCTGGCGGCCCATGATTTGGGCGGCGCAGCCATTCGCGCTGCGGTCGAGCGCGCCGGCCTGGCGCCGCAAGACGTGGGTGAGGTGTTGTTTGGCAATTGCTTGATGGCCGGGCAAGGTCAGGCCCCGGCGCGCCAGGCAGCCTTCAAAGGCGGTCTGCCCAAAGAGGCGGGGGCCGTGACCTTGAGCAAGATGTGTGGCTCGGGCATGAAAGCGACCATGATGGCCCACGACATGATCTTGGCGGGCAGTTTTGAGGTGATGATCGCGGGCGGCATGGAGAGCATGACCAACGCCCCATATTTGCTGCAAAAAGGGCGCGGGGGTTACCGCATGGGCCATGACCGCATTTTTGACCACATGATGCTCGATGGTTTGGAGGACGCTTATGAACCCGGCCGATCCATGGGCACCTTTGGGGAAGACTGCGCGGCCAAATACCACTTCACCCGGGCCGACCAGGACGCCTTTGCCACCGCCAGCGTGACGCGTGCGCGTGCCGCCATCGAGAGTGGTGCTTTCCAAGCCGAAATCACGCCCGTCACGGTGAAAGACCGCCATGGCGAACGCGTCGTGAGCATCGACGAAGGCCCCGGCAAGGTCAAGCTCGACAAGTTGAGCAGCTTGAAGCCTGCCTTCAAAAAGGACGGCACCATCACCGCCGCTTCCAGCTCCTCCATCAACGACGGCGCGGCGGCCCTGGTGCTGATGCGCGCCAGCACCGCCGCGGCCAAAGGGCTGAAGCCCTTGGCCAAAATCGTCAGCCATGCCACCCATGCCCAAGAACCCAACTGGTTTGCCACCGCGCCCTTGGGGGCCACGCAAAAGGCCTTGACCCAAGCGGGCTGGTCAGTGGGGGAAGTGGACCTTTGGGAAATCAACGAGGCCTTTGCGGTCGTGCCCATGGCCTTGATGGCGGAATTGAAACTGCCCCACGACAGGGTCAATGTGAACGGCGGCGCTTGCGCCCTGGGTCACCCCATTGGCGCGTCGGGCGCGCGCATCCTCGTGACCTTGATCCATGCCTTGCGAGCCCGGGGCTTGCGGCGAGGCCTGGCCACCTTGTGCATTGGCGGTGGCGAGGCCACGGCGCTGGCGCTGGAGTTGGTCTGAGGGGATGCCGGTCCATGACTTGGCGCATCGAGTTGGTGCCCAGCCGCGCCTGCTGGGACGCTGACCCCAACACGTCCTTGTTGTTGAGCGCCGAAGCGGCTGGTTTTGCCCTGGCGAGTTCCTGCCGCAACGGCACTTGCCGAAGCTGCCTGTGTCGTTTGCAATCCGGCCAAGTGGCCTACGACATCGAATGGCCCGGGCTCAGCGCAGAAGAAAAAACCGAGGGCTGGATCTTGCCCTGCGTGGCCCGGCCGCTCAGCGACTGCGTCCTGGAAGCCGAGCCGTTGGCGTTTTAAAGGGCCACGTGAAGGGCCACTCGGGCTGGCCCCAAGGCCTTACCAGCCGCCGCCCAAGACCTTCACCAATTGCACCGTGTTGACCAGTTGCTGGCCTTGGTTTTGCAACAGCTGGCGCTCATAGCCAAGCCAGATTTGTTCATTGGTCAAGACCTCCAAATGGCTGGCGGCACCGCGTTCGTAGCGCGCCTGGGTCAACTCAAAAGCCATGCGGGCGCTTTGTGCGCTGGCCTTCAGTGCCGTTTGGTTTTGGGCCAGTGCGTGGCGGGTGTTGACGGTGTCTTGCACTTCTTCAAATGCGTTCAAAACGGTTTGTTGGTAAGCGCTGGCGGTCTGTTGGTAGACCGCCTTGGCACTGCTCACATTGGCATCAATGCGACCACCGTCAAACAGGGTCAGACCAGCACTCAAGCCCAGTGACCACAAGGCGGCCGGACCGCTCAAGAACAAAGGGCCTTGGTTCGCATCGGTCCCCAACAAAGACCCCAGCGTCACACTGGGGTAGTAAGCGCTGCGGGCGATGCCGATTTGGGCATTGGCGGCGGCCATGGACCGTTCGGCGCTGGCCACATCGGGTCGGCGTTCCAGCACCGTTGCCGGACTGGACAAGGGGATGGTGGGCGCTTGCGGCAAGGCTGCTCCTGAATCAGGCAAGGCAGCCAGCGCAAAGCTGGGCGCGGCTTGACCCGTCAGGGTGGCGATGGCATTTTGGAATTGGCTGCGTTGGTCTTGCAAGCCTTGGAGCTGGGTTTCCAGCACCGAGGTCAGGGCTTTTTGTTGCGCCAGGTCCAAGCCAGAAGTCAGGCCTTGCTGGTGCCGGTCCTCCAAGAGGTCGATGTATTTTTTCTGAGCCCGCAGGCTGCGACTCAAAAGCGCGATGTCGCCATCCAGTGTGCGCAATGAGAAATAACTGCTGGCCAGCTGGGCGGTCAGCAAGAGTTGGGTGTTCTCAAAATCGGCGCCGCTTTTGACCTCCAAGGCTTTGGCACTGTCAATTTGGCTGTGCACGCGGCCATTCAAATCGACTTCATAAGACGCCGAAAAGGCCGCGTTGAAGTCGTTTTGCGTGACATGCTGATTGGGTGTTGTGTAAGCCGACAAGGGGCGGTCTTTGGAGGTCCCAAAGCGCGAGGTGCCCGCGGCCACGCCCACCGTGGGCACCAGCTCGCTTTGGGCCATCGTGGTTTGCGCCTTGGCTTGGTCCAGCCGCGATTGGGCTTGGGCCAAGGTCGGGTTGTGGGCCAAAGCGGCCTGGGTCAACTGGTTCAAAACGGGGTCGTTGAAGAGCTGCCACCAATCCCCTTTGGCTTGCGCATCGCTTGGCTGCGCGGCTTGCCAGCCAGGTTCGGCGGGGGCGGCTGACTCGTTTTGCCAATGCGCAGGGTCCGGGGTGCTGGGCGGGTGGTACGCCGGCGCCAGCGAGCTGCACGCACTCAAACTGGCGAGCAGACACAAACCAAACGCGCTGCGCATCACGAAGCACTCCCGGCCTTGGCGGCGGCGGGCTTGACCACCACGGCATCGCCTTCGGTGATGGAGTCGGGGGGGTTGATGATCAGCTGGTCATCGGCGGCAAGGCCACTGGCAATTTCGATGCGTTGGCCCAAATCGCGGTTGATTTTGACGGTTTGCAGGTGCACCTTGCCGTCTTTCACCAAAGCCAGTTGGGTCCCTTCGGGGCGGAACAACAGGGCATTGTTGGGAATGGTCAGCACTGGCACCCCGCCATGCAAGCCGCGCAAGGTGACTTGCGCATAGGCACCGGGCAAGAGTCGGCCTTTGGGGTTGGCCAGGTTGACTTCAACTTGCAGGGTTCGGGTGGCCACGTCGATGGCCCTGGCGGTGTGCACCACTTGACCGTTGAAGACTTCGCCGGGCAGTTCGCTCAGGCGGATTTCAGCTGGGGTGCCGACCTGGATCATTTGCGAATAGGTTTGCGGCGCCGCCACAAAAATCCGCAACTTGTCCACTTGGGACAAGCGGTACAACTCCTTGGGAGGCCCACCATTGCCGGCATCCACCAAGTTGCCAACATCGACCAGTCGCTTGGTCACGATGCCGCTGAAAGGGGCGGTGATGTGGTTGTAGCCGACCAATTCTTCCAGGCGCTGCACATTGGCCTGGGCCGCGTTCAGGCTGGCTTCACTCGATTTCAATGCGGTTTGACGCTCATCGAGTTCTTGCTGCGACACGGCATCCTTTTGCCGCAGGGCCCGCCAGCGTTCATAGGAGGTGCGGGCCAGTTGCAAGTTTTGCTCGATCTGACGGCGGGTGGCGCGGGCCTCCGTCAATTGTTGTTCGACTTCCGGGGTGGCAATGTCTACCAAGGCCTCGCCTTTTTGCACGGGCTCGCCCAAGTCTTTGTACCAATGGGTCACATAGCCACTGCTGCGGGCAAAGACCGGGGTCTCCATATAGCCTTGCAAGGTGCCGGGCAATTCAACGCCATTTTGGGCCTGCGCAGCTTGTGGGCTGACGACGGTGACGTAAATGTTGGCGCCTTCGGCCGTGACCGCTTTTAATTCTTTGGACTGCACCAAGCGCAGGCCCATCACAGCCCCTCCCCCCAGGCACAGCAGTGCCACGCCGATGGCGGCCGCCCATTGGGTGCGTTTGAGCAGGGCCAGACGGCGCAGGTTGTGGGCTGACTCATGGGTGTGCAGGCCATGGATGCCGATGGATTGGTGGCGGTTGGACATAGGACTTTTCCTCAAATCTCAGGATGTTGTTTTCAATGCGCGTTGCCCTTTGCGCTCTTGGCGCCGTTGCAAGCGGCGGTGGATGGAGGCAAACACCAGGGGCACAAAAAACAGGGTAGACACCGTGGCAAACAGCAAACCACCAATGGTGGCGCGGCCCAGCGGGGCGTTTTGTTCACCGCCTTCACCCAGGCCCAGGGCCATGGGCAGCATGCCAATGATCATGGCCAGAGCCGTCATCAGCACGGGGCGCAGGCGGGTGGTGCCCGCTTCAAGGGCTGCGGCCAAGGGTGGCTCCCCCGCCAGCAAGCGCTCGCGGGCGAAAGACACCATCAAAATGCTGTTGGCCGTGGCCACGCCCATGGTCATGATGGCCCCCGTCAAGGCGGGCACCGAGAGGGTGGTGCCGGTCAGCAGCAGCATCCAGGCGATGCCGGCCAGGGCGGCAGGCAGGGCGGTGATGATGATGAAGGGGTCCACCCAGGACTGGAAGTTCACCACGATCAAGAGGTAAACCAACACAATCGCCATCGCCAGGCCCAGGCCCAG
>CAIUTG010000084.1 GCA_903902035.1 uncultured Curvibacter sp.
CTCTGAAGATGTGGTTTATGCGGTTGGTGTTTGGTCAGTCTTGCGCGCACGCTTGGCTGCGGAGACCGCCGCATGTGCCACGACGGCCGCGCCCACCACCGCGGCTGCGGTGCCGCCGACTTTGTCTGCATTGGCTTCCACGCCAAATTGATGAATATTGGTGAGGCGGTTGTAGAAAGACCCCTTGTCCCAAAACCCGTCTTCCGAGCAGCCGATGCAGCCATGACCTGACTTGATCGGGAAGCTCGTGCCATCGTTCCACATCACGGTGGAGCAAGCGTTGTAGGTGGTCGGCCCTTTGCAACCGACTTTGTAAAGACAATAGCCTCTGCGGGCAAACTCATCGTCCCAGGCTTCAACGAACTGCCCCGCATCAAAGTGCGGCCTGCGATAGCACTTGTCGTGGATGCGCTGGCTGTAAAACATTTTGGGGCGTCCTTGCCGATCCAGCTCAGGAATGCGGTCAAAGGTGAGCATGTAAGTGATCACGGCCGTCATCACCTCAGGAATTGGCGGGCAGCCTGGCACTTTGATGATGGGCTTGTCGGTGATGACTTTGTTGATGGGGGTGGCTTGCGTGGGGTTGGGCTTGGCGGCTTGCACGCAACCCCAGGAGGCGCAAGCCCCCCAAGCGATGATGGCTTTGGCATCCTTGGCCACATGCTTGAGTTTTTCAACAAACGGTTTACCCGATTGAATGCAGTACATCCCCCCCTCGTTCAGAGGGGGATTTCCCTCAACGGCCAGGATGTAATTGCCTTTGTACTTGGTCATGATCTCATCCAGAATGGCCTCGGCTTGATGGCCCGCTGCGGCCATCAGGGTGTCGTCGTAGTCCAGAGAGATCATGGAAAGCACCACATCCTTGGCCAAAGGATGGGCACTGCGGATGAAGGACTCTGTGCAACAAGTGCATTCCAAGCCGTGCAACCAAAGCACCGGGGTTCGCGGCTTGCTCTCCATGGCTTGGGCAATTTGCGGCACGAACGAAGGGGCCAATCCAAGCGAGGTGGCGGTGAGGGAGCAGTATTTCAAATAACTGCGGCGCGAAATACCTTTTCGGCGCATGACCTCGTAGAAAGTTTCCATGGCGAACATGTCCTGAATGATCTCGGTTTGCAGTTGCTGGTCACGTCATCGCAAGGAGCAAGCCAAAGACTCAAAACCTAGGGAAATTACCCAACAGTGCGAATAAGTCACTGTTTTGATTGGGTTTTTTCCAGAAAGAAGTCATACGATTTTTTACATGCCTTGAACTGCCCTTCCAATTGAAGGACAAACTGCAAAGTTGGCTTTCACACAGGGGGTTCTTGCGCTGCCCTCAGTGCCATCACGGGCGCCATTCCCTGGCCTGATCGGGTTCAAGAGGCGTCTTTTGGCTTCAAATTTCACAGACAATGACGGCGCTGTCTGTGCCCCCTTTTTTCGGAGCCCCCATGAAACGACTGACCATGTCCCTCGACGATGATCTGGCGGAAGCCTTTGAAGACACCGTGCGTCAACATGGCTACGAGAACCGCTCCGAGGCCTTTCGTGATTTGCTGCGCAACGCGCTGGGGCAGGCCCGCTCGCAAGATCACCCGCAAGGGCCTTGCATCGCCACGCTGAGCTATGTCTACAACCACCATGAGCGGCAGCTGTCCTTGCGATTGACAGACATGCACCATGAACACCACGAGCTGACCATCTCCACCACCCATGCGCACCTGGACCATGACAACTGCATTGAAGTCGTGATCCTCAAAGGGCCCGTCGCCAAAGTCAAAGCCTTTGCTCAGGCCGTGATGGCGCAAGCTGGTGTCAGCCATGGCGCTTTGCATTTGGTCCCGATGGACACCCAGCACAGCCACTGAGCCGCTGGCCCGGTCAAGTCAACGCAGGGCGAAAGACCAATTGCCACCCTGGACACCGCTTTGCAAGGCGCATAACCACCAAGTCAGACGGGCGGCGGTGCTTCCTGCTTTGAGCCGGTCGAGTTGCGTTGTTGGCATGGTATTTGTATGAAGAATTAAAATTTCTTCATACCACTTTTAAAAACAGGTCCCAACTGTGAAAATTCCGCACGGCTCCCAGCCTTGGCGCTACGCGCTCGCTGTGGCCCCTGTTTTGCTGGCCTGCGCCACACCGGCAGTCGCTCAAATTCAGACCATTGAGGTCACGGCTCACTATGCCAATGGTATTGGCACGTCCGATGCGGCCTCTGAAGGCACGGTTGAAGGTTCACGACTGACCGATTTGCCTTTGCTGCGACCAGGCGAAGTTCTGGAAACCATTCCAGGTTTGGTGGTCACGCAACATTCTGGTGACGGCAAGGCCAACCAGTATTTTCTGCGGGGCTACAACCTTGATCACGGGACCGATCTGGCCAGCTTTCTCGATGGCGTACCGATCAACATGCCGACCAACGCGCATGGACAAGGCTATACCGACCTGAACTACATGATCCCCGAATTGGTCAAAACCATCACCTACACCAAGGGGCCTTACTACGCCGGAATTGGTGACTTCGGCGCTGCGGGGTCGGCCCACATCCAATACCGGGACACCCTGGATCAGGGCATGGCCAAAGTCACCTTGGGCGCCTTTGACTACCGTCGAACCTTGCTGGCAGATTCATTTCATTTGGGCAATCCGGCGCAAGGCCATCAGGCGTTGGACACGCTCCCCTCGGGTCCGCGTGGCTTGTATGCCCTGGAATTAGAGGAAACCAACGGCCCCTGGCACGTCCCCGAAGCCTTGCGCAAGTACAACGCGCTCCTGCGTCTGAGCGATGGCACCCCGGCCAGCGGTTGGTCCATCGACGCGAACCTTTACAACGCGCACTGGAATTCAACCGATCAAGTGCCCTTGTCGATGATCGAGTCGGGTCAACTCTGCCGTTTTTGCGCCATGGACCCCAGCGATGGGGGCTACACCCACCGCGACATTCTGTCCGGTGAATGGCACCAACACGATGCCGCTGGCTACACCAAACTGTCGGCCTATGCGCAGCACTACCATCTGCAGCTTTGGTCGGACTTTCGCTTTTACGAGGACAATCCGCTCACCATGGACCAGTTCTCGCAATGGGAAACCCGAAACATGTTCGGTGGACAAATTGCCAAGGGCTGGACCCATTCGCTGTGGGGGCATGACGCCATCACCGAAGTGGGGTTGCAATCGCGTTTTGACAACATCCATGTGGGGCTCCTCAACACGCAAGACCGAGTCCCCTTGTCAACCGTAGACAGCGACTGGGTGCGTGAGACCCAGCTCGGTGTCTATGCCCAAAACACCACCACTTGGACGCCCTGGTTTCGCAGCTTGTTTGGTTTAAGGGCCGACACCGTAGTCATGAACCTGCGCTCGGACGTGCTGCCCCAGAACCACGGTTCGGCCACCGGCACCAAGCTGCAACCCAAAATGTCCTTGATCTTTGGGCCATGGGCCAAGACCGAATTCTTTGTCAATGCAGGCAGTGGATTCCACAGCAACGACGCCCGTGGCGTGATCGACAAGGTTGACCCGACTTCCTTGTCGGTAGCGGGTTCTTCTGGCAGCCCCACACCGGCTTCACCCGTGCCCGCCTTGGTCAGCAGCCACGGCGGTGAACTCGGCGTGCGGTCGGAGTGGTTTCCAGGCCTTCAAACTTCGCTGTCGTTTTGGCGGTTGGACAGCGATTCCGAGCTGGTCTACAGCGCCGACGCTGACATCGGCAGCACCACGCCCAACGGTGCCAGCAAACGCGATGGCGTGGAGTGGAACAACACCCTGGTGGTCACGCCCTGGTTGTTGCTGGACGCCAATCTGGCTTGGACCCATGCCCGCTTTGCCTTCATGAACGACAACGGTGAATTGGGCAACAACATTCCCAATGCCGTCTCCAAAGTCGCGGTTTTGTCTGCCACCGCCCATCAAGGGCCCTGGTCTGGTGGCATCAACCTGCGCTACATTGGTCCCTACCCTTTAACGCAGGACGGCAGCCAAGTCGCGCCCTCGGCGATGGTCTGCAATTTAAAGCTCACCAACCAACTCAGCCCAAAGATGGCCCTGAGTGTGGACGTGTTGAATTTGTTCAACCGCGCATATTTCGACATTGCCTACAACCAGGACTACCAAACTTCGCCCAATCCCAGCACCCTCAACCTCAACGGCATCACGGTGCACCCCGGCGAGCCAAGGCAGTTGCGACTGGGCTTGAGCGTGCTCTTTTAAAAGTCCTTGGCCCGAATCGCGGGGTCAAGCTCAGGCTGGCGCCATGCCCTGCTGGTGCTTGAGGGCATCGCATGCAGCGGAGTGCCAAAAATTCAGCAAGTCACGCATGGCTTGCGGCTGCTGGCAAGTGGCGCTGATGCCGCCAGAAAACACGGTCGTGATTTGCACGGCCTTGGGCAACGGACCCACCACGGTAATGCCTGCCACCCCCAACATTTCGCTCAGCTGCTGGAAGCCCAACATCACTTCACCCTTGGCCACCAGTGCCCCCACAGGCACACCGGGTTTGGCCTGAACCAGCTTGGGGGCGATTTGCTCGGCAATGCCCCAGGCCTCAAACTGTTTGGCCAACTGCACACCACTGGGGCCGGTGGAATAGCCCAAAGTGGGTGCGGCCAGGACGGCGGCTTTCAAAGCGGCTTCAGAGGCAATATCGGGTAAAGGCTGACCAGCTGGAACGGCCACGGCCACGTCCGACAAAACCAAATCGGTGCGGCTACCCGCCACCAAATGGCCTTCGGCCATGAGCTTGTCAATCGCGTTGCTGGCCAGGACCACGCCGTCAAACGGCTCACCGGCTTGCACCCGCTTGGCGGCATCGACCCCCCCCACGGATTCGACCTTCACTTGGACTCCGGGCGATTGCTTTTCGTACAGAGCGACAAGGTCCGCCAACAACGCTTTGGTGGCCATGGATGAAATCAGACGGAGTGTGGTCATGGGGGTTTGAAAATTGAACAACTTGTAACCATCTTACCCAATGGCAAAGCAGGTCAAACCCCGCGTGACGCCCTATTAGCGGCGATACCAACCCCGATGGGGGTGGTACCAGCCCCAGCCACGGCGAGCATCAAAGGTCCACACAAAACCAACACCAGGCGCAGCGTAAGCAGGCGCCACATAGACCACGCCTGGCGGCACCACCACCCCAGGAGGGGGGGCCACAACGACTTGGGGTTGCTGTTGGTAAACCACCTGGGGAGCTTGTTGGTAAATGACCTGCGGTTGGGGTTGAACCACCTGGGCCTGGACCTGAACTTGAGCCCAGGTTTGCCCTGTCAGAATTGCAGCAGAAACGGCCAAAAGCCAATGGATTTTACGCATCACACATCCTTTAAATGCATTCTTTGACTGTCTGGGAACAGACCGATGAAAGAGCCAGCCTGAGTATAAATTTGGCCAAGACTTGGGCGTTTGAAGATTGTGTAAAGAAGACCCCCTGTTTCTCCATGCGCAAGCGCTCAGTCCCACTTGTCGGACAAGTCTTCTGGCCCAACCGGCACTTGAAGGCGGTAACCGACCCCCGTCTCAGTCAGAAAATATTTGGGTTGGGTCGGGTCATCCTCCAGTTTCTGGCGCAAATACTTCATGTACACCCGCAAATAACCGATTTGATCGCCGGTGTTGGGCCCCCAAACCTCATGCAGCAAATGCTTGTGCGACAACACCCGGCCCGGGTTCGATATCAAAACCAAGAGCAGCTTGTATTCCAGTGGGGTGAGCTTGACCACTTCACCCGCCTTGCTCACAACCCTGGAGACCGGGTCTACTTCCACAGTGCCGATACACACCTTACGTTGGGGTCGCGCAGCCTCACTGATTTGCACCCGGGGCCTGCGGGAATTGGCCCGCACACGGGCCATTAACTCACCCACACCAAATGGCTTGGTGATGTAGTCATCGGCCCCAACATCCAGCGCCAAAATTTTCTGGTCCTCTTGCGTTCGGGCCGATAAAACGATGATCGGCAGGGAAGACCAGGTTCTGACGAGTCGGATGAGCTCGATGCCATCTAATTTTGGCAAACCCAAGTCCAAGATGATGAGGTCTGGTTTTCTGGAGGCGATCTCAATCAGCCCCCTGCGACCGTCTTCGGCTTCGTGAACTTGCCATCCATTTTTTTCCAGATTGAAGCGAACAAATCGCCGGATTTGCGGCTCGTCCTCGATCACGATGGCCAGAGGAAGACTCATTCTTGGGCAATCGGCAACCAAATGCGAAATTCGGCGCCCCCTTCTGGTCGTGTGGCGGCACTGATTGACCCTTGGTGCGCCTTCATGATGGCCTGGCAAAGTGCGAGTCCCATGCCAAAACCAGGCACAGAGGTTTCGGCATTGCCTTTAACGAAAGGCGCAAACAGCCCTTGTTCATCGTCACCAGCCAGGCTGGGCAAACCGGCCCCTTGGTCCAACACGGAAATGAAAACCCCCGTTTTTTCAAGGCCAGCCCGAATTTCAAAACCCGGCGCACCATGCCGGCAGGCATTCTCAATCAAATTCACCAAAACCCTCTCAATCATCAAACCATCAAAACACACGGCAGGAAGATCCATCGGAATGGTCGTGCGTATCTTGTCGCCTTTGAGAAAATAGGAGGCGTGCCGAATTGAAGCGCCGACGATTTCCTCCACCTCTTGCATTTGCTTTCTCAACTGAATTTGCCCCGATTGATGGCGCGCAAGCTCCAGGATATTCGTCATCATGTGATTGAGTTCATGGCCTTTGATCACGATTTGATCAACCATGTCCGATTGTTCAAAAGACAAGGGGGGCTTAGAGTCTTTGACGGTTTCTGCCAAGCCAATCAAAACGGTCATGGGGGTTCTCAGATCATGGGAAACGCTCGCCAATAAGGTGTTGCGCATTTTCTCCGTTTCCACCATCACCTGGGCCCCCCAAGCCTGCTTGACATAATGCGCGCGCTCCAGCGCCAGGGCAATCTGCCGCACCAAATTGTCGAGCTGTCGGACTTCATCAATGGAATCGAAGAAATTCGCATCCCCTGGCTTGATCAGCAAAACCCCGAGGGTATTTAGGTTTGAAACCATCGGCAAATATTGCCATTTGGCCTTGCTTGAATTTGGGGTCCCCAGTCCGGCCGCCTGGCGATGTTCAATCACCCAAGTCAACACCCCCCTGTCAATCTCTGGTGGCAGCGTTTCCAGCAGCAACCCCGACTTTGAATCCCTCAACACCAGCAAGGCTTGGCCTTGGCAGGCACTCGAAACGATGGATTCCCCCAATCGGACGATCTCCTGCTTGTTTGAGGCCGCCGACAAATCCCTTGTGAACTCATAGAGGCTCAGCGCTTTTTTTTCTCGGGCCGAAGCCAGTTCGGCTTGGTATTTGAGCCCCGCCGTAATTTGCCCCGTGACCAAGCCGACAAAGAGCATCACCATGAAGGTCACCAAATACTGCGCATCGTCAACATCAAATGAGAATCGGGGGGGGACAAAAAAGTAATTGAATGCCAACACATTCAACAAAGAGGTCCAGGCCGCAACCACCTTTCCCCCCTTCAAGGCCACCAAGACAACCGTTAACAAAAACAACATGACAATGTTTGCCAAATCCAAATGATTCAGCAGCAAGAAGGCCATGGCCGTGGTGCCCGCGCATGCGAGAAAACCACCCCATAAGTTCTGCATTAACTGGATTATTTTTGGCTTTGAGAACCAATGCATGGCACAAGCCCCCTTCGCGATCATTGATTCTTCAGCATACACCCTGCATGCTGATTCACACCCCTTGACATGTTCTTTCGCACCCGTTTGGTGCGTCATCCATTCAAATTTATATGCCTTTTAAACAGGGATTTCCCTAGGATCGCAAACAGGTCTCCCCACCGGAATGGCTCTAGGAAAAAACCATGTTTCAAAAAAAATTTCTGCTCAAAGTCGTCATACCAACGGTTGTGCTTATCGGTGCCAGTCAGAACCTGCTGGCGCAGTCGGGCGCTGTCTCCACGGCCTGCAACCCCTACGCCCAATACGACTGCCTGGATGATTATTTGGGCCAGGGCTTCTGGGAGCGTTTGGTTCGGTATTATCGACTTGAGCAAGGTCATGAGGTCGCACCGGCTGACCCCGCCGCACCGCCCTCACGCCGTGCGGACTTCACGCCGGCGGCCCAGACCA
>CAIUTG010000085.1 GCA_903902035.1 uncultured Curvibacter sp.
ACCAATTTGCAGTCTTTGCAAACGGCCCAAATTGCCGAGTTGAGTACCGCGCAAATTGCCGCTTTGACGACCGCTCAAATTGGCAGCTTGAGCGCAGCCGATTTGCAGGCCTTGACCGTCAGCGAGCTGAAGACCTTGCGGAACACCGCCCTGCAATCATCGGTGAGCAGCTTGGTCCAGGCCATCAACAGCACGATCCGCAGCGACTTGAATGAGGAAGGCAACTGGGGCAACGCCAATGGGACCCCCAGCAACCGCGCGAACGCGGGTCTGGCCGCATCGTCGGTGTCGAATTTGGTCAGTGTGATGAGCCAATTTGATGCCAACGGCCAATTAACCTCTGGCAATACCCCGTCGACGTCCTCGATGCAGTCACCCACTCATACCTCGGTGGCCAAGCTCAAGGCCTTGGACGATCCCAGTGGTTTGGGCCTGCTGACCACCGGCCGCACGCCGAAATAAAACCAAAGCCCCGAAACCTGGAGGGTTTCGGGGCTTTGCAGAAGGTTGTCGGTGGTGTTCAGTTTTAGAAAAGGGCTTTCAGCGCTTGTTCAAACTCTTGGCAAAAGCGTTGCGTGTTGAACAGCTTGCCTGAGTTTTTAACCTCGTCCAAGCGGCTGCGGATCTGTGCGAGCTCGTCGGGATGCTTGCACAAGTGAACCGCCTTGTTTTCGTAGTCTGCCATGTCCTGAGCCAAGAGCTCAGGCAAGCCTGCGCTCAGCAGCAAACTGCCGGCCATTCTTGAGACATAGGTCTGACCGGGACAGGTGAGCAAGGGCAGTCCTGCCCAGAGTGCGTCGTTTGCCGTCGTGCCGGCGTTGTAGGGGCTGGTGTCCAAAAACAAATCAGCGGCCCTGAATCGCGCCAAATAATCCTGGGGCAAGACGCGGCCCGCGAAATAAAGTCGTTCAGGTGAAACACCATGGGCCATGGCGGCCGCTTGCAGGTTTTGCCGACTCCAAACATTGTCCTCCAGCAACCACAAGACGCTGTTGGGAGCACGTCGCAAAATTCGCATCCATGCTTCGAACATTTCGGGCGTGATTTTGTAGTTGTTGTTGAAAGCACAAAGAACAAGCGCCTCCTCAGGCAGGCCCAGGGCCTGGCGACTGGGGGTGGCACCAAATTCTCGCTGGGAGTCACTCACCTGGTAGACCGTGGGCAAGTACAAGGGGGCTTCACTGAAATGGGCTTTCAAGGCCTCAGGAAAAATAAACCGATCGGCCACCACAAAATCCACATAGGGCAAGGCCGAACTGCCCGGAAACCCCAGGTAAGCCACTTGCACGGGCGCAGGACCCCGGGCCACAATATTGGGGCGGGCCCCCGATGTAATGCCCTGCAAGTCCACCAACACATCGATTTCCTCGGCGACAATCAAACGGGCCACTTCTTCGTCCGTCATCCCACCCACTTTGTGGAAATGATCAAACGCCGAGCGAACCCTTTCACGGAATGCGGTGCCATCTTCTTTGCTCCAGCAAAAGGCATGGACCTCCACCTGCTCGCGGTCATGGGTCTCAAACAACTCCACGGTCAAAAGCGAAACCGCATGGGTGGACAAGTCGGACGACAAATACCCAATGCGCAATCGATCATGACCATAGCGATGTCGAAATGGCACCATGCGCTCAAACTTGCCCACTTTCTCGCTGACATAGCGTTGTGCCGCCTTCAATTGTTCGGCGGGTTCATCGGTCAGACTGAGCATGGCCAAGGAGGAAGCGCCTCGCTTTAATTGCGCCTCGGATTGGCCAAAGCCATACAAGACGGGCCAGCGGCATTGCTTCTGCCGCAAATGAATCCAGTGCTGCAAGGCCGGAATCTGCGCTGAATCCAGTTGCAAACTCAAGCTCAAATAATGCTCGGCCCGCTCATAGGCATGCAAAATTTCATGAACCCGCCCTAAGTTGTTGTAGAGCTGAGTGGCTTGTGCCACATCGCTCTCCCATCCCGCAGGCTGGGTTTGGACGGCCTGTTCCCAGTGGTCGATTGCTTTAGCGGGTGAGCCCAAGCGCTCCAACACCGTGCCCAAACTGATGTGCCCCAACAAAAAGTCCGGCTTCAATGCCACCGCTTGCCGAAAGCAGGCCTCGGCCTCGGCATCGCGGCCGGCGCCAGTCAAGGCGACGCCCATGTTGAAAAAGGCCGCATAGAAATGGCTGCTGTCTGGCCCCAAGAGGTAACTGCGATAAACCTGCAAGGCCCCCTCCAGATCGCCGCGTTCTGAGCATGCCGCCGCCTGGGAAATGGTGTTTGCCAGCACTTGTGCTGGGTTCAAGGCTGGCGCGATGGGGGCCTGGTTCAGGTGCTGAGACTTTTCCAAATCGGCGGTGGCCAAATCGGCTTGGCCCAAGGCTTGGTAGACCGTGGCGCGTGCCACATAGGTCTGCGCAAATTTTGGCTTGATCTGAACTGCACGGTCAAAATAAGCCAGCGCCTGCTCGGTTTGCTTTTGGGAAAAAGCAATCACGCCCAGGGAGTAAAGCGACACAAAATCATGGGGCTGACGTTTCAGGATTTTTTCGAACAAGACCGTGGCCTCGTCCAAACGACCGGCGTGCTGCGCGGTCAAGGCTTGGTCTAACCAGGTGGCCAGATCAGTGGCGGGGGATTTTTTGGAGGGTGTGGCCATGAGATGGTTGATTTTAGGAGGACTTGTGTGGCTCTACGCCGCCACCCAAGGCCTTGTACAGAAGCGTCGCGGCCTCCAGCTGCGCCCGACGGACTTGGGCCGTGTTTTGTGACGCGACCAGGTTTTCCCGCTCGACTTCCAAATACTCGGTAAATGGAATCAGCCCCGCCGCATAGCGGCCTTTGACAATTTCCAAACGCCGCTTCTGGGCCAACTCGTTGGCCAAAGCGGCCCGCAATTGACGGGACATGGCCTCTCGCGCCGACAATTGGTCAGAGACTTCACGAAAGGCTTGTTGAATGGTCTTTTCGTAATCAGCCACCGCCATATCGCGACGGGCTTCGGCCACGCTCAAACTGGCTTGCAGGCGACCGTGGTCAAAAATAGGCAAGGTCATGATGGGGTTGAACGACCAGGCCCGACCACTGAACAAACTCGCCAAACTCGGACTGGCGACGCCCAAAGCCCCGGTGAGGGTGATCTTAGGAAAAAAGGCCGCACGGGCTGCCTGAATATCGGCATGGGCCGCCACCAACCGTTGTTCAGCAGCCACCACATCGGGCCGCATCAACAAAACTTCGCTGGGAATGCCCGCCCCCAATGTGACCTCAGGCAACTCATCGACCAAAGGCCAAGCCTCGGGCAATTGCTGACTGGCCACCCCCACCAAAAAATTCAATTGGTTGTTGGCCATCTTGACTTGGTGATCCAGGCCAGCCAAGGTCGAACGGGCGTTTTCCAACAAACCCCGAGATTGCTCGACTTCAAAGTCGTAGCTGCCGCCAAGGGCTTGGCCACGCTGCATGATCTCAAAGGAAACTTCCCGCGAGGCCACACTGGTCGCAGCAAAATCCTGCATTTCCTGCAACTGCCGCAAATTGAAATACGCATTGGCCACTTCGGCGATCAAGGACAATTCAGCGGCCCGCCGCGCTTCGTCCGTGGCCAAATAGTTGGCCCGAGCCGATTCGGACAAGCTGGCAATCCGCCCCCAGAAATCCACCTCATAAGACAAGGCCGATAGGTTCACATCCAATCGGTGGCTGGGCACCCCCCCGCTCACATCGACCGGCGCATTGTTGATGTTGTATTGGGTGTTCGCACTGAGGGTGGGCAACTCATCGGCCTGAGCGATGCGGTACTGAGCCCTGGCTTCTTGAACCTTGGCGATGGCAATGCGCAAATCCCGGTTATTGCTCAAGGCGGCTTCGATCAGTGCCCTCAGACGGGGGTCGGCAAAATAGGTCTGCCAATGCACTTGAGAGGCCAGTTGCGCAGCGGCGTCCGGTGAGCTCAAACCCAGATTCACCGGCCAGGCTTGCGGCACGGGTAACGGCGTCGGCGCAGGGGGCGACACGCCGGCACAGGCCGTCAAGAAGACACAAGCCGCCAGGCTGACAGCTGAAAGCGGACGTCGTGACATGGGCTGTTACCCCTGAATTTGTCGGTTCTTCAAGGCCTGTACCGGCCTGACATTGCCCTCAAGCGGGAAATGCGCCAACTGCTCTTTGGTCAGGGTCACCGGGGTCTTCAGCACGTAGTACTTCACCCCTTCGGTACAAGGCGGGGTGGTCAAAGTCCCTTCATAGCTGAAGTAATCCATCTGCCCTGGCAGCAGGGTTTTGAAGTTGAATTTTTGACCTTCCAGCTCGACACGATCTCCCCCTTTGGCGGGTAACTTTTCCCACAAAGGGGCCAAGGCCTCGTTGGCCTCGCCCTCTTTGAACAGGACCACCAGGGTGACCCATTTGCCGTCCTCACTGCGGTGCATCAATTGCATGTCCATGGCGCTGGCTTGCCCCTCAATCAATTCTTCGCTGGGACGGTGGAAACGCACCAGGTTCAGCTCATAAGGCACGCTGTCGACCCGCAGTTTGCCGCCCTCTTCGACTTTGATGTCAATGTTGCGTCCATCATTCACCAGCGCCAACTTGGCATCCTGGTAGGCGGGCACCACACTCAGTTTGGGTTTGAGGAAAGGACCCACGATGTTGATTGGGGCCTGCCATTTGGCCGTGGTGCAGGTCTTGAACTGCTCGCCCCAGTGTTCCGGCCCTTTGTCCCCCGCGTAAGTCCAGCTCGGCTGTTGCTGCGCCTCTTTGTCACCCGCCTTGGCATTGGCGGCATCGGCATGGCCTTGCGCAGAATCGGCCGTGAGTGCCAATTTGCATTCGGACAGCACATCGATTTTTTGTCCCATCGCAGCCAGGGCGTTTTGCGCCGCGCAAATCACCTTCTGCTTGCTGCCCCAATCGGCCAAATCCAACACCTTTTTAAAATCCTGGGCAGCGTCGGCATCTTCAGGGCCTTTGGTCAACAGGCGCACAGCGCTCAAACCCAATTGACGTTCGACCGATATTTTTTTCTCTTTCTTGCTTTTTTTATCGGGCTTGTACAACTCCTCCAGATCATGCAAGGTTTCGCCACTGGCAAACGATGCTTTGATGGCCTCCAACTGCTGCGCACTGGCGACCAAAGGTTCAAGTTTTTTCTTGGCCTCGTTCGCCGCCTCCAATTCCGCCTTGGTGCTTTCCAAGTCCTTGGTGGCCGTTTCAGCCTGGCTGGTCTGCTCAGCCAGCTTGGCATCAGCGGCTTTGACCGATTGCTGGCCCTTCCAAGCAAAAAAACCTGCGCCACCCAAGGCCAGGACCAACATGATTTCAAGAAGAAGACGTTTCATGACTTATTGAGTTCCATTGAAAGAGATGCCACTGCCGGCCGAATTCACGGCCATCAGCTGCAAATGGGCCAACCCCAGGTTGTCGTTGTAGGCAAAAACCACCCCATTCAACGGGGCGGTCAGTGGGTTATCCACCGACCTCAGGCAAGCACTGTTGGGCTGAAAATACAAAGTCACGGCCCAGGCATTGCTCAAACCGTTGACGCTGTTCAACGTTGTGCTGGTGCTGCCGGTGCCAGACCAGGAACTGCAAGCGCCACTGATGAAGCTCAAGGTCTGGTTATTGAGGGTCACCGAGGCCGCGCTGTTTAAATTGTTGCCATCCACCCAGGTGCCGCTCCAGGTTCCAGGGGCAATGGACGCCAATGTACTGAGGCTGGTCAGGTGCCAGGTCAGTGTTGCGGCCGGCAAGACCACTTGAGGACTGCTGCCCTGCACCAAAAAAGCGGCCAAGTTCACGGTATTGGAAAAGGCATTGAGGTCCGCGTCCGACAAAGTGGCCGTGCCCGAGCGCAAATTGCCAGCTTCATCTGCGGTGATGCTGCTGAGTTGCAGCTCGCCATTGCTGGCCAAGCTGGCAGCGGCGGCATCCACCGAAGTCAAGGCCAAGCCACTGTTGCTGGCGGACGGCAACATTTCCACGCCATACACCATGGCACTCAGTGGCGCCACCGCTGGCACGACCGCTGCGTACAACGGGTCGGGGGTGCTTTGGCCGGAGCGTGACACCGTCCCCACATAGACCCCGAAAGCGGGCATTTGTGGCGAAGCCGCGGTTGACGATGCCGGCGCGGGCGCCGCTGCGGGCGACGGGCTCGGTGTCGTATTGCTGCTCACCGACGTGCCCCCGCCACAAGCCACCAGGCCTGGCCCCAAGGGGGCCAGCAAAGCCAGGAGTCTGACAGCGGCCGAGAGGCGTTGGAGGCGGCCATTCATGCTCGCACCTCCCCGGCTTGTAACCAATGCCAATAGTCGGCTTTGAAAGGCCAGGCCAGGTCTCGCACGGTTTGCCCGGGTGCAAAGACGCTGGCGGTCAGGTGGTCCAGCCACTCCCCCTGAGCCCCCAACACATTCAGCCACGCACGGTCCAACCGCATTTGCTGTCTGGCTTCTGAAGGCACGGTGGTGCTGCGGGTTGAAGGCATGGCTCGGGCAGCGGTCAATGAATCCACGGGGCCGGAAAGGCGGTCATGGATGCTGGCCCAATGCCGACCCTGCAACTGCTGCACAATTTCGCGCAAGCGCTGCTCGGTTTGCTGCACTTGTTGGACTGAATTTCGGTGCGCAGACATGAAGCGCAATTGCCCCAGGACATTGTCAAAGAAAACCAAGGCTTGGGGCTGGTTTTGCAACAATTGGGGGAGCTGCTGCAGCGCATCGCCCCGATGGTAATGCCAGCTCACGCCGGCTTTTTTCAAGGTCCGACCATGCCGATGTGAAAAAAACAGCGGTGCCCAAACATCCAAATCCCAAATTTCAATTTTCTTGAATTGCTGCAACCAGGCTGAGGGCAACATCCAACCCGCACTGGCGCCGATCAACAACAATTCATCCGACTGCGGGTGCACTTGCTGCAACCATGCGGCGATTTGCGCCGTGGTAGCGGCCCATCGGGCTTGGCTGCGCCAGGCCCGCCAGTGCCAAAGCAAACCACCAGAGGGATTCGCAAGCCTCATGGATTGGCTCCCAAATTGAACTGCATCAAGCCGGTGGCGTCGAGCAAAGCCTGCTCCCTCTTTTGCTGGTAGCGGGCCACAGCACTCATGTCTTGCTCCATCAGGGCCTGCATTTTCAAGCGCTCTTGTTCGGCTTTGATCCGCCGCTCTTGCGCCGCAATGAGCACCCGCTGGGCTTGTGCCAGGTCCTGATTGACCCGATCCAGCAAGCTCAGCAATTGGGTGGCAAATTGGCGCGCGTCGTGGGTTTCTTGCATGCCTTGGGTCACGCCTTGGAGGCCAAAGTTGGGGTTCATGTAATCGTTGTACATATTGCTCAGCCGTTCTCGGCTGGCTTCCAAACCGCTCATGCGCTGACGAATCTGATTGATTTCACCCTGAATGGCCAGCCCTTTTTCTTGGGCTTGCTCGGCCAGGACTCTCCAGCATTCGCGGATTTGGGTGCGGGGCGCGTTCATGCAGTGCTCTCCAGGGCTCAAGCCGCCATCAAGGCGCGCACGTCTTGACGGGTTTGGGCTTCATTTTGGCCCACTTGCCAGTCTTGCCGCAAAAAATTCTCCATCGCGGGGCGCAGGCGAATGGCGTCATCCAGCTCTGGATTGCTGCCTTTGACGTAGGCCCCCACTTGGATCAAGTCCACGTTTTGTTGGTACAAAGACCAGAGCCGCCGAAACCGATTGGCCACCTTCAAATCCTCAGGCGTCAACAAAGCCTGCGCCAGCCGGGAGATGGAGCCGGTCAAATCAATGGCGGGGTAATGCGCGGCATCGGCGAGCTTGCGCGACAACATGACTTGGCCATCCAAAGAGGCCCGGGCAATGTCGACAATGGGGTCGTTCGCATCGTCGCCCTCCGCCAGCACGGTGTAGATGGCGGTGATCGAACCGCGCCCATTGCGGCCAACGCCCGCGCGTTCGATCAGGTTGGGCAGCAAGGCAAAAACCGAGGGCGGATAGCCTTTGGCGGTTGGGGGCTCGCCCACGGCCAAACCAATTTCACGTTGGGCATGGGCGACACGGGTCAAGCTGTCCACCAACATCAGGACATCCTTGCCTTGGTCCCGGTAATACTCCGCAATCAGGTGCGTCATGTTGGCCGCTTTCAGGCGCAAGACGGGCGAAACATTGGCCGGTGCCGCCACCACAACGGATTTGGCCAGGCCTTCTTTGCCCAGGGTTTCTGCAATGAAGGCTTGTACTTCCCGACCACGCTCGCCGATCAAACCAATGACCACAATATCGGCCTTGGTGAATTTGGTCAGCATGCCCAAGAGCACGCTCTTACCGACGCCAGAGCCCGCGATCAAACCAATCCGCTGACCCCGCCCCATGGTGAGCAAGCCGTTCATGGCCTTGACCCCCACATCCAAAATTTTGTTGATCGGGCCCCGCTCCATCGGGTTCACCGGCAAACCGACCGATAAACTCAAACGGGTCTCGCCACGGGGTTTGGGCAACCCATCCAGGGGTTCGCCTCGGCCATCAATGACCCGTCCCAGCAATTCAGGGCCCAAGGAAACCAGGCTGCTGTTGGGGACCACCCGGACCGATGCGCCCGGGCCAATGCCCAGGGGTTCGGTCATGGGCATCAAATACAGGGTTTTATCGGCGAAACCGACCACCTCTGCTTCAATGCGCGCCCCTTCGAGCCCCAAAATTTCACACACCGAACCCAAAGGCGCCAAAATGCCACGGGCCTCCAGACGCAAACCCACCAGGCGCACCAACGTGCCCAAGCGCTCAGGGCCAGCCCCCCGCACCTGAGCCAGGCTGCGGTCCACCTCGGCGCCAAAATCAAGCATCGAATTCCTCGTCGAAGTTGGTGACATAGGGGCTTGCATCTTCAACCTCTGGGGCAAGTTGCTGACGGATCTTGTCGGCCTGGAAAGCCGATTGGGCCTTGGCCGCAGCAGGTGTCAACAACAAATCGCGGGCGAGCGATGCCAGTCGGTGCTCGACCAAATCACAGACCTGGGTGTCTTCCACACTGGCCCGCACACTGCCGGGCAACAAACCCGGGTTGGGCACCAAATGCCACAGGGTATGCTCGGCCAGTTTGGGGGCCAAGATTTTGGCGTCTTGTGGGTGAAGTTCAATTCTCAAAGGCGCGTCGTCCGCACTGGCCAACTCACCAATGCAGCGCTGCACCAGGCGCTCAATGGCCTGCGGCGCAAGGCTCAACTCCGCCAAAACCAATTGTTCCGCCAGGTGCAAGGCCAATCGTTTCAAGGGCTCAAACCAGCGTTCAGGCGCTTCGATCAGGGCCCTCACCTCGTTGTCAATCGCGGTCAGCACATCGTCGGCACGTTTGGCCGAAACGGATTGCTTTTTCTCGAACTCTTCGCGCATCTGTTGGCGACCTTCAGCCAGGCCTTTGGCATGCGCTTGCTGACGTATTTTTTCCAAAGTGGCTTCATCAACCTTTGGGGTCGATTCGGCAGAACCAGAAGGGTCGGCAGCCTCGGCCAGCGATTCCGCTTCTTGGTCTTGAATCTCTTGAATTTCGGCCGTGAGCTTGGCGGCTTGGGCGTGCACTTGTGCGAGTGCGGATTTTTTGGCGGCCAATTCATGCGTCGACTCTTGTTCCCATTTTTTCAGGTCGAATGGCGTAAAACTCGGGGCCGCGGTGCTGGCCCAGGCCTGCTTGACGAAATCGACGCCAGTCCCCGCCGGGCTGACCAATTCCAGGGGCTGCCAGACACGCGCGGTGGCGTCGCGTGAGGGGGTGTCGGAATCAAACAAAATCTGCGCCTCCGCCCAAGATCAGATCGCCCGCATCGGACAGCTTACGGGCCGAGCGCATGATTTGCTTTTGTGCATCCTCGACCTGAGAAATTCGCAGTGGCCCCTTGGCGTCCATGTCGTCTTTGAACATGCCCCGGGCGCGTTCGGACATATTGCTCAGGAAGCGGTCCAACACCGCCTCGCTGGCCCCTTTCAGAGCCGTCATCAATTGATCGGGCTCGACATTGCGCATGAGCACCTGAATGCCTTTGTTGTCCACCTGCACCAGGTTTTCGAAGGTGAACATATTGTCTTGAATCTTCAGCATCAGATCGGGGTCCATGTCCTCCAGACCCTTCATCACGGTGGACTCCAGCTCGGTTTTGGTGAAGTTCATGATCTTGGCTGCCGCCTTGATGCCACCAAAACTGGACGACTTGGCGGTCGAGTTGTTGGCAAACTGTTTCTTCATGATGGCTTCCAGCTCTTCCATGGCCGAGGGCTGAACCACGTCCAAAGAAGCCACCCGCTGGATGATCTCTGGCCGCAACTCGCCGGGCAAAAAGGCCAGCACATCGGCGGCCACACTGTGCTCCAGTACCGACAAAATGATGGCGGTAACTTGGGGGTGTTCGCCCCGGATCATGTCCGCAATGGCCCGCGCGTCCATCCAGCTCAGAATTTCCAGGCCCTTGGAGCCCTGCCCCGGCATGATGCGGTTCAAGACCGAGGCAGCTTTGTCATCGCCCAGCGCGCGTTTCATGACTTTTTCGACATAGTCGCTGGTACCCAGACCCAAACTGGTTTGCTTCTTGAGGGTGGCGATGAATTCGTCCAACACAAAATTCACGGCCTCCTGCGACAAATCGGCCACTTGCACCATGGCCGCGCCCAAGGCTTGAACTTCTTTGGGACTCATGTAGCGGATGATTTCTGAGGCTTGTTGCTCGCCAACCAGGAGCATCAACACGGCGGCGCGTTGGGTCCGGGTCATTGCAGCGAGCTCTTTTTCGAGCTCGGGGGTCATCTCTGCGGGTTCTGCCATGGTGATTCCAATTCAAGAGGCTTTGATCATGTTCTTCAAGACGCTGGCCACCCGACCCGAGTCTTCAGCCACCAACAAGCGGACCAGGGCCACCTTGTCGTCATAAGAATTGGCAGTATCCAGCATTTCCATTGAGATGCTCGATTTCTTGGGCTTGAGTTTGGCCTTCATTTGCTCCAGGGTCTCGCCGTCGCCCAACTGAATGGCGCTCATGTCGTCTGCGCTCAACTCCCCATCCGCAGGCGGTGGCATGGCAGCCGCCACCGCTTCGGCAATTTCCTTGTCGCGGTTCAAGACATGGCCCACGGCGGGTTTGACCACGAGCAACAGGAAGCCCAAGAAAACGAGTCCCAGGAAGCCACTCTTGATGGCATTCATGACGTTTTCGTCTTTGTACCAAGGCAGGCTCACGTCAATCACTTGTTCCGGTTCAAATTTGGCTGGAATCACGGTAACCACATCACCACGGGCTTCGTTGTAGCCCACCACGCTGCGCACCAGGCTTTGCAGGTGTTCAATTTCCTCTGGCGTATAGGGGTTGGGCTTGGGTTCTTGGGGCTCGCCTTTCTCATCTTTAGGCTGAGGAGTGGGGGGTCGCTCATTGATCACCACGGCCACACTCAAACGCTGCACGGTGCCCGTGGCGCCTTTGACATGTTTGACCAAGCGATCCAGCTCATAGTTGCGGGTCGTGTGCGAGGAGTTCACGCTTTTTTCTTCTTGCGACGGACTGCTCGCCGCCGTGTTCGTCGTGGCACTGGGCGCCACCGGAGGGGTGTTCGACAAGGTGCCGGGAATGCCGGCGGCTTCCTTGGCGATGTTGCGCTCTTCGCTCAAAACCTCGGAACGGGTTTTGGAACCCTTTTCGGCTGGATCAAAGTTTTCTGTGGTCATTTCGGTTTCGGTGAAATCCAGGGTCAGGTTGACCTGCGCCCGCACATTGGCATCCCCTGTGATGGGCGTCAAGATTTCATCAATGCGCTGACGCAGCAGTTCTTCCATTTTTTCCTTGTGCTGGGTTTGCGCCGCCGTCATACCGATGTTGGCTTCGGTTTGGTTGTCGGTCATGAGCTTGCCATGGTTATCGACCACGGCCACATTGTCTGCGCTCAACATGGGAATGCTGGAGGCCACCAGGTTGACCACGGCTTGAACCTGGGTCTGGCTCAAGACACGCCCCGGGAAGGGGGTGATGACCACCGAGGCCTTGGGCGGGGTGCGGTCGCGCACAAAAGCGGATTGCTTGGGCAAGGCCAAATGCACGCGGGCAGATTGGATGGAGTCAATTTGCTGAATGCTGCGCGCCAGCTCCTGCTCCATGGCTTGGTTGTAGCGCACCTGTTCCATGAACTGACTGGTGGTCATGGCCGACTGGTCTTTGAGCGCATCCATCCCGGTGGGGGCTGTTTTGGGCAACCCCTTGGCGGCCAAGAAAATTCGGGCTTCGTGGTAGCGGGTGGTGGGCACGGTCACTTGGCCGGTGGCGGCGTCCAACACCGGTTTGAAGTCGGCCGTTTTGAGCGCATCAAAAGCAGCTTGCTGATCGGCCTCGGTGACCCCCACCGCAATTTGACGGTAAGTGGGTGCATTGATCCAGGTGTAGGCCAAACCAAAGATCACCAACATGATGACCAACAACAAGGCAGGCATGAATTTTTTAACGGCGGGCTGGTCCAGCAATTGTTTGACTTGGCCCAATTGACTGGCCGCGGTGCCCACCAGCGAGTTGGGGTTGACCGTCGTCAAAGCAGGCGGGTTGGCGCCAGCGCCGCCAGCGTTGGCCAAGGCCATATTGGGTTGTAGGATGTCAGATGCCATGGTGCTTTACTTTCTTAAACAGGCATGCTCATGATGTCGTCATAAGCTTTGAGCACTTTGTTGCGCACTTGCAAAGTCGCTTCAAAAGCCAGTGATGACTTTTGCATGCCCAGCACCACATCGGTCAAAGGAACATCTTCCCCTCGTTCATAAGCGGACGAGAGGGCTTGTGCGTTGTTTTGCAAATCATTGACTTTGTTGACGGTTTTCTGCATGGCTTGCAAGAAACCGGTGCTGTCGGTGTTGACCCCGGACGTTCCCGCGGGCGCCCCAGCGGCCTCGTTTTGATAAGCCTTCAGGGTTTGCAACATCGATTGGATGTTGGCATTGGAGTTGATGCGATCAATCATGGTCTGAACCCCTTAATGCAAAGCCACTTCATGACCGTTCTCTTTGAGCTTGGCCAACTTATAACGCAAGGTGCGGGGGCTGATGCCCAGCTTTTTGGCAGCCTCATTGCGGCTGTCAGTGGCCTTGATGGCGGCCATGATGATTTGAAGCTCGCTGTTTTTAACGCCCTCTTGCAAGGTCGCATCGCCATCTTCACTGCCTGCGGCAAGGCTCAAGCCGGAGTTGACGGGGAACGTCATCGCTGCCGGCATTTGGGCCTCCTGTGGCGCGTCCAACCACATCTCGGTGACTGCCGCATCGTCAAACATGAGGTGGGCCGGCATGATGGTGTCCCCGCTGCACAGCACCAAGGCGCGCAAAATGACATTTTCCAGTTCGCGCACATTGCCAGGCCAGGCATAGTTCTGCAAAGCCGTTTGGGCTTCTTGGCTGATGTGCAACACCCGCCCGCTTTGGCCATGCCGCACCAAGAGCTGGGCCACCAAAGGCAGAATGTCGCCCTGACGGTCTCGCAAAGGAGGCACCGTCAATTTAAAGGTGCTGATCCGGAAGTACAGGTCTTCCCGAAATTCCCGATCCACCATGGCTTGGCGCAAGTCTTTGTTGGTGGCAGCCACCAAGCGCACATCCACCGACAAAGCGCGCTCTGCGCCCAAGCGGACAATTTGGCGCTCTTGCAGCGCGCGCAACAATTTGGCTTGCAGATGCACCGGCATTTCTGCGATTTCATCCAGAAACAAGGTGCCACCGTGGGCTTGCTCAAAGGCGCCGTGGTGCTCTTTGACCGCGCCGGTGAAGGCCCCCTTCTCGTGGCCAAACAGCATGTCTTCAATCAATTGCTCAGGCATCGCCGCACAGTTCAAAGCCACAAAAGGGCCACGGGCACGTGGCGATGATTCATGCACCACACGGGCCAAAACTTCCTTGCCCGCCCCTGTGGGGCCTTGCAACAAAACCGCCACCTGGGTCTGCGCCACGCGCTGTGCCAAGGCCAGCAAATGACGGCTGGTCGGGTCCACATACACCACACTGCGGGCCACCGGGCTCGCGTAGCTGGGGGCGTTCAAGGCGCCCTTTTCCGAGTTCCCGCCCTGAGGCTGATGGGCCGCCACCATGGCCTGTTTGACTTGCTGCCAAACCGGCAAGGTCCATTCATCGCAGGGCACCACATGCAAAGCCCCTTGCCGCATGACGGTGATGGCCAATTCAAATTGACGGCGGTGAATGCGACAAATGATGGGCAACGCGCACTGACGCTCCAGCAACAGGTTTTGCAAATCGAGAAAGAGTTGGTGGGTGTCGACCAAACGAACCACCAGCGCATGGGCCCAACCCAAAAAAGCATTCAGCTCATCCAGGGTACTGACCGTGCGAACCACCAAGCCAAGCGCGCCCAATTGGGCCGCCGTGGTCTTTGGCAAGGCCTGAAAGGGATCCAGCCAAAGGACATTTTTCGCAGTTGTTGAAGGGGTCATGAAAGGCTCGCCTTGTGTCAATATTTGCAACAAGTGTTGCAAAGGTCGTGCCAACCCTTTTTGACAGTGC
>CAIUTG010000086.1 GCA_903902035.1 uncultured Curvibacter sp.
TTCTCGACCTATGCCACCTGGTGGATTCGCCAGGCCATCACCCGCTCGATTGCCGATCAGGCCCGCACCATCCGCATCCCGGTGCACATGATCGAAACCATCAACAAGATGAACCGCATCAGCCGCCAGCATTTGCAGGAGTTTGGTTTCGAGCCCGATGCCAGTGTCTTGGCCGAGAAGATGGAAATCCCGGAAGACAAGATCCGCAAGATCATGAAGATCGCCAAAGAGCCCATCTCGATGGAAACCCCGATCGGTGACGACGACGACAGCCATTTGGGCGACTTCATCGAGGACGGTGCCAACACCGCCCCGATCGATGCGGCCATGCAAGCCGGTTTGCGCGATGTGGTGAAAGACATCCTGGATGGCCTGACCCCCCGCGAAGCCAAGGTGCTGCGCATGCGCTTCGGCATCGAAATGTCCACCGACCACACCCTGGAAGAAGTGGGCAAACAATTTGATGTGACGCGCGAGCGCATTCGTCAAATCGAAGCCAAGGCCTTGCGCAAACTCAAGCACCCCAGCCGCAGCGACAAGTTGCGCAGCTTCATCGACACCCTGTAAAGCAAGCCCTTTTCAGGGATTCGCTCAACTCATCCGCCCCGTGCCTTGTTTGACAAGGCCCTGGGCGTTTTTTTTAGTCCGGCAACACGCTCAAGGCTTGCTGCGCCACCGCCGCCAAATCGTCGGCACGCACCCAATCGGGGGCCAACTCGGCCAAGGGCCGCAACACGAAAGCCCGTTCCCGCCAACGCGGATGCGGCAAGGTCAGCTCGGGCGTTTGCAGCACGGTGTCGCCATGAAACAGCAGGTCCAAATCCAGGGTCCGCGGGGCGTGGTGGTAAGGCCGTTGACGCCCTGCTGCCTGTTCAATGGTTTGCAAAGCATGCAGCAAAGCCAGGGGTGAGAGTTCGGTTTGCAACTGCGCCACCGCGTTGATGAACTCAGGCCCACTGGCCTGCAGCGGCGCACTGCGGTAAAAGCGGGAGGACCGCAGCAGGGTGGTTTCAGGCAGTTGCTTCAAGGCCAGCAAGGCCCGCTGGAGCTGGGCCAACGGGTCGGCCAGATTGGCACCCAAGCCAATGTAGGCAATCACCATGGGCACCCACCCGCTTTAGACGGGGTCGCCAGAGGTCGGTGCCGCATCGACACCATCGAGGTTTGGTCCGCCTTCGGTTTTGGCACCGGTCGGTTTGCGACGGCGGCGGCGTTTCTTGGGGGCGGCAGGCTCCAGCCCAGCCTCGGCCGTTTGGCCTTCGGCTGGTGCAGGTTGGCCCACGGGTCGTGGGGCCGATCTCGGCACCCGGCGGGGAGCGGGTCGCACCAGGGCCAGCAAGGCCTCGCGCTCTTCATCGCTGCCCAAACTGAAGTCTTCCCACCAATCGGCCAGCGCCATGTCAATTTCGCCGACCTCGGCGCGCAATCGCATGAAGTCAAAGCCAGCGCGAAAACGCGCTTGTTCCACCAAGCCGTGCGGCCCCGAACCGGTGCGCTTGTCAAAGCGCGGCTGCATGACCCAAATTTCCCGCATGTCGGCAGCGAGTTTGCCGCGCCCCGACACATCCCCGATGCGCTGTTCAAACACCTCATCAATGGCGTCTTGCAGGGCCGGAAAGGTGTTTTCCTTGTTGGCCAGGCGCGCCGCCCAGCCGTCGCGCACGTCTTGCCACAAAACCGCCGCCAACAAGAAGCTGGGCGCCACCGATTTGCCTTCGCCCACGCGCCGGTCGGTGTCTTGCAAAGCGCACCGAACAAAGGGCGTGTCAGCGCGTTCGACCACCACATCCAGCAGCGGGTAAATGCCGTGGGCCAGGCCCAGTTTCTTGAGCTGCTCGATGGTGGCCAGGCCATGGCCGGTTTGCAGCAGCTTGATCATTTCGTCAAACAGACGGCTTTGCGGCACTTCGGCCAAGAGTTTGCGGCTGGGCACCAGGGCCGCTGCGGTCTTGGCTTCCAAAGCAAAACCCAAAGGGCTGAGTTTGGCGGCAAAGCGCACGGCGCGGATGATGCGTACCGGGTCTTCCCGGTAACGGGTGGCGGGGTCGCCAATCATGCGCAGGGTTTTCTTTTTGGCGTCCTGAATGCCCTTGTGGTAGTCCACCACGATTTGCGTGGCAGGGTCGTAATACATGGCGTTGAGGGTGAAGTCACGGCGCACCGCGTCTTCTTCTTGCGGCCCCCACACATTGTCACGCAGCACCCGTCCACTGGCGTCCACGGCATGGGTCATCCCGGCCAAGGCGGCCTTGCTGGTCTTCTCATTGCCGCTGACTTGTTCGGCGGCGGCATTGTCCAAATAAGCGCGGAAGGTGGAGACTTCAATCACCTCGTGCTCACGGCCCCGGCCGTAAACCACATGAACGATGCGAAAACGCCGCCCAATGATGAAGGCGCGGCGAAACAAGGACTTGACCTGTTCAGGCGTGGCATTGGTGGCCACATCAAAGTCTTTGGGGCGCAAACCCAGCAGCAAATCGCGCACCGCCCCGCCAACGATGTAGGCCTCATAGCCCGCGTCTTGCAAGGTGCGCACCACATCAAAGGCGCGTCGGTCCACCAATTCAGGGTCAATGCCATGGACAGAAGCCGGGACGGCTTCGCGTTGACCGAATTTGGGTTTGGCCGAGGGCTTGGTACCCAGTAATTTATCGATGAATTTTTTGATCATTTTTCTCAAGTAAACAAGTCCAACACGGGCCAGCCACGCGCCAACGCCAAAGCGCGCAAACGCGGGTCGGGGTTGGTGGCCACGGGTCGGTTGACCTTTTCCAACAGCGGCACATCGTTGGGTGAATCGCTGTAAAAAGTGGCATCCACCGAGCCCCAGTCCAGGCCCCGAGCAGACAGCCATTGTTCCATGCGTTGGACTTTGCCTTCCCGCAGGGACGGAATGCCGTCAATTTCACCCGTGATCCAGCCCGCCGCATCGCGCGCCAATTTGACCGCAATCAGTTCGTTCACGCCAAATGCAGCGGCAATGGGCGCGGTCACAAATTCATTGGTGGCGGTGATGATGATGAGTTGATCACCCGCTGTTTTGTGTTTTTCCACCAAGGCCAAGGCCTCGGGACGGATGGCCGGTTGAATGACCTCGCGCATGAATTGTGCCTGCGCCTGGGCGGCCGCCTCGGGGCCTTTTTGGCGCACGGCTTCGGTGCCAAAACGGACATAGTCGTGGATGTCGAGCGTGCCCGCTTGGTAGTGGGCATAGAACTCATCGTTGCGCTGCGCGAAGGTCTGGGCATCGGTCCAGCCAATGCGGGTGGTGAATTGACCCCAGGATTGGTCGGAGTCAATCGGCAGCAGGGTGTGGTCTAAATCAAAAAGAGCAAGTTTCATCATTCAAATTTCAGGCTTACCGCCTTGGGCCTTAGGTTTCGTCAGCCAACATGGTTTTGATCAGGGGAATGGTCACCGCCCTTTGGGTGCGCAAGGCAAAGGTGTCCAGCGCGTCCAGCAACTGCATGAGGCTGCTGAGGTCACGCGAGAAGCGGTTCAACATGAAGTCCACCACCTCTTGACTCAAGCTCAAGCCAAGTGCCTGGGCCGCTTCCAGCAGGACCTGTTGCCGCTGCTCGTCGCTCAAATTGAGCAATTGAAACACGAGGCCCCAGCCCAGCCGGGTGCGCAAATCCTCACGCAGTTTCAAATCGGCGGGGGGCAGAGCCCCGCTGGCAAAGACCGGGATTTGTTGGGTTTGGGCATTCACAAACCAGTTGAATGCGGCCTGCTGCTGAGCCGAGTCATACCACTGCACATCGTCCAACAAGACGGCCTGCCAACGGCTGTCAAACGCAAGGGGGTCCCGGGTGTTGGCGTCCATCCAACCCGATGGCGCCCCCTGTTCCTGCAAGCTGTGTTGCAAGCCTTTGAGCAGGTGGGTTTTGCCGCTGCCGGCATCGCCCCAGAGGTAACAGGGAACGGGTGATCGCGGCAAGGCCAGGTACAAGCGCAGGTGCTGCTGCACCGCCTGATTGGCGCCTGCAAAAAAATTATCCAAAGTCGGGACACTGGCCAAGCCGATGTCCAGGGCAAGTTGTTTCATAAAGGCGAATCGTAGCGCCTAAATGCCCCATGGCGCACAGACCCCCCAACACGCGGTGAGCGGGCCCGCTTATTTATTCAAGGTCTTGGTAAAAATGGCTTTGCAAATAGCGGCCATGCAAGCGACGCAAGGCCACCAGCATCACAGCGCTCACCGGCAAGGCCATGAACACACCCACCAAGCCAAACAGGCTGCCAAAAGCCATCAAGGCAAAAACCACGTACAAAGGGTTCAGACCAATGCGCTTGCCCACCAGCTTGGGCGTGAGCACAAAGCCTTCCAGCAAAGTCCCCGCGCCATACACCACGACCAGCATGGTCAAGGTGTGCACGGTATCAAATTGCAGCCACCCCGCCAAAGCCGCCAGCACCAGGCCCACGCCATAGCCCAGGTAAGGCACGCAGACCGCCAGGCCGGTGAAGATGCCGATGGGCAAGGCCAAATCGAGGCCAAAAAGCCACAGGCCTGTGCTGTAAAAAATGGCCAAGATGATCATTTCCAGTAACTGCCCTCGCAGGTATTGCCCCAGCACATGGTTGCACTCATCAATGAAGCTGTGGAAGTGCTTGTGCAATCGCGAAGGCACCCAGGACATCAGGGCCGAGGTCAGGCGCTCCCAATCGGCCAGCAGGTAAAACACCACCATGGGCAACAAAATCAGGTTGGTGAGCAAGGTCATGGCCCAGCTCCCGCCTTGCTGGAGGTAGGACAGCCAGGTGCTCCAAGTCGCCTCACCCGAGGAACTCAAATAGGAAATCAAGCCGGTTTTGAGTTTGCCGACATCCCACTCCAGGTCAATGCCCAATTTGGCGGCCAGCTCCTGCACCACTTCGGCCAACTGCTGAACCAGGGTGGGCACTTGGTTTTTGATCAATGGAATCTCTTGCGTCAAGATGGGCACCAAGAGCAAAAACACACTCAACACAATCAGGAAAAACAAGCCCTCCACCAAAACCACCGAGACCAAGTGCGGCAGCCGCCCTTGGCCCGCCTTGTCCAGCTTGCGCACCACGGGGGCCAAGACATAGGCCAAAACCGTGCCGACCACAAAGGGCTGCAACACATCCCGCAAGAGCCAAAACAGCCCCCACACCACCACCAGGACCAGCAACCAGACCAAGGCCCGTTTGGCCAAGGTGCCCGGACTGGCCTGGGCGAGGGTATTTTCAGTGGCTTTGTCGGTCAATCCGGACTCCTTTAAAATGTCGGATCATTCTATTGGTCCCGTTTCATGAGCACTTCCCCTTCGTCGCCTGCAGCCCCCATTTCATACAAAGACGCGGGGGTCGACATCGTCGCTGGCGACGCCCTGGTTGAGCGCATCAAGCCCTTGGCCAAGAAAACCCTGCGGGAAGGCGTGTTGGCTGGCATTGGTGGCTTTGGTGCCTTGTTCGAAGTCCCCAAGCGCTACCAAGAGCCCGTTCTGGTGAGCGGCACCGACGGTGTGGGCACCAAGCTCAAGCTGGCTTTCGAGTGGCAGATGCACGACACCGTGGGCATTGACCTGGTCGCCATGAGCGTCAATGACGTGCTGGTGCAAGGCGCTGAACCCTTGTTTTTCCTGGATTACTTTGCCTGCGGGCAGTTGAATGTTGACACCGCCGCCGCTGTGGTGGGCGGCATTGCCAAAGGGTGTGAGCTCTCAGGTTGTGCCCTGATCGGTGGCGAAACCGCTGAAATGCCCGGCATGTACCCTGCTGGCGAATACGACCTGGCGGGTTTTGCCGTGGGGGTGGTGGAGAAATCAAAGATTTTGACGGGCCAGGATGTTCGCCCTGGGGACGTGGTGCTCGGGCTGGCCTCCGCTGGGGTGCACTCCAATGGCTTCAGTCTGGTGCGCAAAGTCATTGAACGGGCCTGCCAGCAAGGCGGCCTGCCGGACACCCTGGATGGTCAACCCTTCAAACAGGCCATCATGGCCCCGACCAAGCTCTATGTGAAGTCGGTGCTGCAAGCGCTGGCACAGCACCCCATCAAGGCCCTGGCCCACATCACTGGGGGCGGTTTGTTGGAAAACATTCCCCGGGTGCTGCCCGCTGGCATGGCGGCCCATTTGCGCGCAGGCAGCTGGCCGCAAAGCGAATTGTTCGCCTGGTTGCAATCGGTCGCGGGCATTGATGACCTCGAAATGAACCGCACCTTCAACAACGGCATTGGCATGGTGGTGGTGGTGGATGCCGCGCAGGCCGATGCCACCGCAGCCACTTTGCGTGCCGCGGGTGAAACGGTCTACGCGATTGGCGTGATCGCCGAGCAAGGCACAGGCCAGCCGGTCGAAGTCAAATAAAGGCTGGGCTCAATTGAGCGAGTCAATCAATTGGTTGACTTGCGCCAGGTCTTGCGCGTCGGGGGCATGGTCAACATAGGTTTGCAAATCCAGTTTGGCGGCCTGGGTGTCACCCCGCCGAACCTTGACCAAACCCCGATCCCGGTACTCGCTCCAGGCTTGGGGCAACAAAACAATCAAACGGTCCAACACCGCCAAGAGCCGCTGGGCATCCGACTCTGCGGCATGAATTTCTTTCAGGTTGTGCAGCATGCGGGCCACCAAGGCCCGGGGTGAACAAGGCGTCAGCAGTTGAGCCAGCAGGCGTTCCGTCGGTTGCGTTCCTTCGGCATACAAACCCAAATGGGTCAGGCGTTCGGCCAAATCCTCCCGGCTCAAGGACTGCCCTGACAAAGGGTCCATCACAATGTGCGCTTGGTCACACGCCGTCTTCACCAGGAAGTGACCGGGAAAGCCCACGCCCACCGACTTCAAGCCCAGGCCTTGCGCCAGCTCCAGCCAAATCACCGCCAAACTGATGGGAATGCCCAGGCGGGTTCGCAGCACCGTGGAGATGTAGCTGTTTTCAGCGTCGTAAAAATTATTCAGGTTGCCCGCAAAACCAAGTTCATTGAAGAAATACCGATTCAAGAAGCCGATCCGCACTTTCACCGACGCATCGACCGGGATGCGCCGCTTCAGGCGCACCAGCATCTGATCCAGCGTGGCCAGGACCTCTTGCGTGTCAAACCAGGGGTTTTCGTCTTGCACCAAGCTGGCCGCAGCCTCCAGCAAAGGAAACTGCTCATCGCTCGCAACCAATGTGGCGAAGTAATCAAGCGGGGTGGGTGGCCCCAATCTGAGATGGATGAGTGTCATGTCGGCGTTCTACCGATTTTGCGGGATCGCGTCAAGCGCCACCAAGGGGCCGCATCTCAGCGGCGCAAAAACTGCCTGAACGGCAAGCCCAAGGTCCGCAAAACCGCGAAATAGATCAGGGCCGCCCCCACAATCACCGCACCCAATTCAGCCATGCGAAGCAAGCGCCAAGACGAGCCGGGCGCGGCTTGGGTGCCCAACCAATCGACCGCGTGGTTGGCCCAAATTAAAAAGGCCGCCATCGCCGTGCAAGCCAGCGCAATTTGCAAAAAGAACCGGCCCCAGCCTGGCAAGGGCTGGTAGCTGCCGCGTCGCCGCAAGCCCGCGTACAACCATGCAGCGTTCAACAGGCCGCCCAGGCCGATCGACAGGGTCAAAGCGGCGTGTTGGAAATAAGGCACCAACAGGGCATTCAACACCTGCGTGGCGACCAACACCCCCAGCGCAATGCGCACAGGCGTTTTGGTGTCCTGGTTGGCAAAGTAACCGGGGGCCAGCACCTTGATGGCCACCATCCCGACCAGGCCCACGCCCCACCCCATCAATGCGGGGGCGGTTTTGGCGACATCGCGTGCCGTGAAAGCGCCATATTGATAAAGGGTGGCGACCAAGGGCTGGGCCAAGGCCAGCAAAGCCACCGCACTGGGCAAGGCCAGCAACACCACCAGACGCAGGCCCCAATCGAGCAGGTCGGAATAGGTTTGGTGGTCTTTTTGGGCCCGGGCTGCGGCCAGTTGCGGCATCAACACCACCCCCAAAGCCACCCCCAACAGGGCCGTTGGGAACTCCATCAAGCGGTCGGCATAGGTGATCCAACTCACGCTGCCGGGGGCCAAATGAGAGGCAATTTGGGTGTTGATCAGCATGGACAACTGCGCCACGCCCACCCCCAACAAGGCAGGCATCATCAAAGTGACGATCCTGCCCGTGACCGGGTCGGCACACGCAGCGCGAAAGCGTGGCCAAGTGAGGCCAATTCGAGGCAGCAAGCCCAGCCGATACAGGGCGGGCACTTGCACCGCCAACTGCAAAACACCCCCCCCCATGACCCCGATGGCCAGGGCGTAAATGGGCTCGACGCCGAGTTGTTTCAGGTGGGGAGCCCCCCACCAAGCGGCCCCAATCATGCACAGGTTGAGCAGCACGGGCGTCACGGCAGGTACGGCAAATTGCTGCCAGGTGTTCAAAATCCCGGCCGACAGCGCCACCAGGGACATGAAGCCAATGTAGGGGAACATGATTTGCGTCATCTTGACGGCGGCCGCATAACCCGCGGGGGCTTGCTGCAAGCCGCTGGCCATGGCCCACACCATGGCGGGGGCTGCCAGCACGCCCACCACACAGGTGAGCAAGAGGACCCAGACCAGAACGGTGGCCACATCGTCAATGACCCGCTTGGTTTCAACTTCCCCGTGTTGGGCCTTGCTGGCCGCCAAGGCCGGTACAAAGGCTTGGCTGAAGGCGCCTTCGGCAAAGAAACGCCGGAACATATTGGGAATTCGGAACGCCACGTTGAAGGCGTCGGTCCATTCACTGGCACCAAAAACAGAAGCCACCAACAACTCCCGGACCAAGCCGGAGATGCGCGAGAGCAGGGTCAGCAAAGAGACGGTAGAAGCGGATTTGAGCAAGGACACAGGGGCCGAGTATATAATCGAGGGCTTTGCTGACAACATCTATCAACACAAGGAATCCATACCATGGCATCTGCTAAGCCAAAGAAAAAGAACCCGCGCCTGGCGTCGGGCCGTAAACGCGCCCGTCAGGACGTGAAACTGAACGCCGCCAACACCTCGTTGCGCTCCAAATACCGTACCGCTGTGAAGAACGTCGAGAAAGCCGTTTTGAGCGGCGACAAGACCAAAGCGGCTGCCGCTTTCGCCATCGCCCAGAGCGTGGTGGACAGCGTGGCCGACAAGGGCATCTTCCACAAAAACAAGGCGTCTCGCGACAAGAGCCGCCTGGCCGCCAAGGTGAAAACCTTGGCCCTTTCCGCTGCCGCCTGATTCAGGCCCAGCTCAAAAAATCAGCCCGAGGGGCTCGCCCCTCGCCGTTTGAAACGGGTGCGCTGTCAGCAAAAGCAAGCAACCGCCAGTCGCAAGACTTGGCGGTTTTTTGTTGCCCAAACGGGTTCAACCCAAGGCCTCTGCCGGCAAGGGAGGCAAATCGTCCGGCACTTTGGCCAAGGTGGGGCTGGGCAGGGGCTTGGAAAAATGCGGGGACACAATCGGCACCTGCGCCTGGTTGAAACAGTCCTGCACATGGGACTTCAATTCAGAGCTCACACCCGCAGGCTCTGACTCGCGCGCAATATGACAATACATTTCGTAAGAAACATAAAAATCGCCCAAGTCATTTTGCAAAACATAAGGCGCGGGGTCTTGCAACACGCCCGTTGTGCGCCTGGCGGCCTCGTACAAAAGGGCTTGAACCTGACGCCAGGGCGCGTCGTAGCCAATGCTCAAACGCAAGGAAATTTGATTACCGGGCTGCTTGCCCATGAGGGAATAGTTTTTGATCGGTTTGGTGATCACGATTTGGTTGGGCACCGTGATCAATTGGTCGTGGCAATTGCTGATCTTGATGTTCAAGGTGCTGATCTGGACCACCACGCCCTCCAGGGCATCCTGGCCTGAGCCAATGATGACCCGGTCACCCACTTTCAAGGCACGCGAAAAAATCAGTACCAAACCACTCATGATCTGATTGGCAATGCCCGTGGACCCCAAAGTCAAAACGGTGCCCAACATCACCAAGAGGCCCTTCAAGGCTTCGGAATTGGCCCCTGGCAAATAAGGGTAAGCAATGACAAACGCCATGGCCCATATAGCCAGGGAGATGAGGTGGTAAATGGCTTGCCAAAACTCCGGCTCGCTTTTGGCCTCTTCCCTGGCCTTGTCCTTGATCACCCGCCACAGCGCGGTGTTGGCGTTCACCAGCATCTTGGCGCCAATAAAAATAAGCCCCATCATCAACCAGTTGCTCAGGCTGTCAACGGACTCACTGCCCAATTTGCCCAATTCAACACTGACCCCGGTCTCCAGCTTCTCACCCACTGGCTGGGTTTTGGGGAAAAGCACCAAAATGGAAATGAGCCACAAAAAGCAAATCGCGCCAGTGGCCATCCAGGCCAGCACCGTCAAGACACGGGCGCCCAAATCGGCACAAAAAACCTTGATCAAATGCCACCAATACTCGTGGGTCGAATCGTAGGTCGGGGGAACATCGGCGATGCGTTCATTGTGTTGGGCAAACCAATGTCGAGCGGCCTTCACCAGCGTCCACAAGAGCATGAGCGCCGCAATCAATAGCAAGGTCCGAATGAGGGCCTGAACGGCAGGTAAATCAAAAAAATAAGCCATGCCGAATGCTAAAAGGCACTCGACCGCTACAAGAGAAACAGTTTCCGGTTTTTTGTTACCGAGTGAACCGAAAAGCCTGAGGCTGCCGTGTCCTAGGGCGTCACAACCCGTAACTTGTTGTCACGGGCAAAGTTCATGACAAACTCCCAAGCCATGGGCTCGGCATCGCGCAAATCGGTGTGGACGATGACGCATTTCACGCCATCCACGATATTGGGCACACACCAGGGGGAGTAACTCAAGTGGCTGCCCATTTGGGCACCGCCTGGACGAAACTGGCTCATGACGCCAGCCAGCCGCTCTGCCCAGTCACTGGGGCGAAAGGTTTTGCCATCGACACTGATGCCTTGAATAAAGACTTCTTGGGCAGCGGGTGAAACCATGTGGGAAGACTTTGAAAAAGGCGCTTGGTGAAGGCTTTTGGTAAAAAAGAATGGACGCGAGGATCACCCGCTTCATCACGATGGGTATTGTATCTTATATAAGACTTGAGTTGATTATTGCTTGATTATTCTTTGTCATCGACAAGCCCTAAAATCTTCTGTTTCGTCACTTTGCCTCCTTGGAGTATTCATGACCCCCGTGCCCCCTGCTGCTGCCACTTCGCCCCATGTGATGAACACCTACGGGCGATTGCCGGTCGCCATGTCGCACGGCCAGGGCTGCTGGGTCTGGGATGTGAACGGCAAAAAATACCTGGACGGCCTGGGCGGCATTGCCGTCAACACCCTGGGGCACAACCACCCCAAATTGGTTCCCGCCCTGCAAGACCAGGTGGCCAAGTTGATCCATTGCAGCAATTACTACCATGTGCCGGGCCAAGAAACCCTGGCCGCCCAATTGGTCGAGCTCTCGGGCATGACCAATGTGTTCTTTTGCTCCACCGGCTTGGAAGCCAACGAGGCGGCCATCAAACTGGCGCGCAAATTTGGCCACGACAAAGGCATTGAAATCCCCACCATCGTGGTGCTGGAAAAATCTTTTCACGGTCGCTCGATTGCCACCCTGTCTGCCACGGGCAATGACAAGCTCAAAGTCGGTTTTGGCCCCATGGTCGACGGCTTCTTGCGGGTGCCCCGCAACGACATCGAGGCCCTCAAGCAAGCCACGCTCAACCACCCCAATGTGGTCGCCGTCTTCTTGGAAACCATTCAGGGCGAAGGGGGCATTAACCCCATGCACCTCGACTATCTGAAAGACTTGCGCACGCTGTGCGACGAACGCGATTGGCTGCTGATGGTGGACGAGGTGCAATCTGGCATGGGGCGCACCGGCAAATGGTTTGCGCACCAATGGGCGGGCATCGTGCCCGACGTGATGCCCCTGGCCAAGGGCTTGGGTTCGGGTGTGCCCATTGGGGCCGTGGTGGCAGGCCCCCGGGCTGCGCAGATTTTCCAACCCGGCAACCACGGCAGTACCTTTGGCGGCAACCCGCTGGCCATGCGCGCAGGCATTGAAACCATTCGCATCATGCAAGAAGAAGGTCTGCTGGACAACGCCGCTGAAGTCGGCGCCCATTTGAAGGCCGGACTGGAAGCGGCCTTGCAAGGCGTGGCCGGGGTCAAGGAAATTCGGGGCCAGGGCTTGATGCTGGGCATTGAACTCGATCGCCCCTGCACGGCCATCACCGGCTTGGCCGCCGAGGCCGGTTTGCTCTTGAGCGTCACGGCTGACAGTGTGATCCGATTGGTGCCCCCGCTGATTCTGACCCAAGCCGAAGCCGATCAAATCGTGGCCCTCCTGGTCCCGGTGATCCGGTCTTTTCTTTCCGCGCCCCAAGGCTAAGCCATGAAAAAAACCCCGTTGCGGCATTACCTGCAATTCAAAGACCTCAGCGCGGCGGAATACGCCCAGGTGTTTCACCGCGCCGAAGTCATCAAGAACAAGTTCAAGTCTTACGAGAAATACCAGCCCCTGGTGGACCGCACCCTGGCCATGATTTTCGAGAAGGCCTCCACCCGGACCCGGGTCAGCTTTGAAGCGGGCATGTACCAAATGGGCGGTTCGGTGGTGCACCTGACCACCGGCGACAGTCAACTGGGACGCTCCGAGCCCATCGAAGACAGCGCCAAAGTCATCAGCCGCATGGTCGATTTGGTGATGATCCGCACCTTCGGTCAAGACAAGATCGAGCGTTTTGCCGCGCACTCACGGGTGCCCGTGATCAATGGCCTGACGAATGAATTCCATCCCTGCCAAATCCTGGCCGATCTGTTCACCTACATCGAGCACCGGGGCAGCATCCAGGGCAAGGTGGTGGCCTGGGTGGGTGACGGCAACAACATGGCCAACACCTGGTTGCAAGCCGCCGAGTTACTGGGCTTCACGGTGCACGTCAGCACCCCCAGCGGCTACGAAATTGACCCCGTGATCGCCGGCATCAAAAACACCGACTGCTACCAGGTTTTCAAAGACCCCCTTGAGGCCTGCGCCGGGGCTCATCTGGTGACCACCGATGTCTGGACCAGCATGGGCTACGAAGCCGAAAACGAAGCGCGACTCAGCGCCTTTGCCAAGTGGTGCGTCAACAGCGACATGATGGCGCAGGCCCAGCCCGATGCTTTGTTCATGCACTGCCTGCCAGCCCATCGGGGCGAGGAGGTCAGCGCCGAGGTGATCGATGGCCCGCAATCGGTGGTCTGGGACGAAGCCGAAAACCGCATGCATGTGCAAAAAGCCCTGATGGAGTTTTTGCTGCTGGGCTCGGTGCCAGACTAAAACCCCTAAAGCCCGGCGCTCAGGCGGCTCATTGCGGCCTCATCCAAATGGCCGCTTTGGCGGCGCTGCCCGCCGGCACCGATGCCTGGCCGCAAGCGTTGCATGACGAGCTGCACGCGCCGCAGGTGGGGGCTTGTGCCAAGCCCGGGTTCACCCGTCCCAAATGCAGACGCCACCGACGTGGCATCCAATACCAAGCGGCATAAGCCAGGGCCAAGGCCACCAACAAACCGGTGATGAAAATTTGCATGGTCACGCTCCCGTCGCCCACAGCGTCAGGTGGTAGGTCAACCAACAAGCGCCATAAGCCAAAACAAACAAATACCCCGCCATCCCCCACACATAGCGCCAGGAATTGGTCTCGCGCTTGACCGTGGCCAAGGTGGACAGACACTGAGGCGCAAACACATACCAAACCAACAAAGACATGGCGGTCGCCAAAGACCAGCTTTGGGCAATCAAAGGCGTGAGCTCGGTGGCCACGCCCTCGCCCGTGGCCGACAGGGCATAGACCGTGCCCAAAGCACCCACCGCCACTTCCCGTGCGGCCAAGCCGGGCACCAGGGCAATGGCAATTTGCCAATTGAAGCCGATCGGCGCAAACACATACTCCAAGCCGTGGCCCAAGCGGCCTGCCAGGCTGTACTGAATCGCGGGTCCCATCGAGGGCTGCCAACCCTCGGGGGGACCTGGGAAGGTGGACAAGAACCACAGCACCACCATCAAAGCCAAGATGATGCTGCCGACCCGGGTCACAAAAATTTGTGCCCGCTCATACAAGCCTCGAAACAGGTTGCGCGGGCTGGGCCAACGGTAGGCGGGCAACTCCATCAGCAAGGGCGTGGGTTGGGCCTTGCCTTGCCAGAGTTTGAACACATAGGCCACAGCCATGGCACCCACGATGCCCCCCACATACAGGCCAAACATCACCAGGCCCTGCAAATTGAACACCCCGGCAACCTGGTGTTCAGGCACGAAAGCGGCAATCAACAAAGCATAGACCGGCAAGCGTGCTGAGCAGGTGATCAAGGGGGCCACCATAATGGTGACCAAGCGGTCCCGCCAATGGGTGATGGTGCGGGTGGCCATGATGCCCGGAATGGCGCAGGCAAAGCTCGACAACAAAGGAATGAAGGAACGCCCCGACAACCCCACGGAGCCCATCACCCGGTCGAGCATAAAAGCCGCCCTGGGCAAATAGCCGCTGTCTTCCAGAATCAGGATGAAGAAAAACAAAATCAGGATTTGCGGCAAAAACACCAACACGCCACCAGCACCCGCCAACACCCCGTCGGTCAGCAGGCTTTGCAACACGCCTGGGGCCATATGTTCTTTCAACTGCGTGGCCAAAAAATCAACGCCTGCTTTGATCGCATCCATCGGCCCGGTGGCCCAGCTGAAAACCGCTTGGAACATCAAGAACAGCGTGGCCGCCAAAATCAACATGCCCCACAAGGGGTGCAAGACGACGCGGTCAATCGCGTCATCGGTTTTGAGCATTTGTGCAGGGCTTTTGTCGCTCAGCACCGTGGCTTGCAAAATTCGCCGCACCTCGATCTGGGTGGCCAACACCTGGTCGAAATCTGGCGGCTGCCAATCCAGAAACTGAGCGGCCTCCTTGGGGCTGGCAGGCCACTGGGGGGCCCACTTGGCCACATGGGACAGCAAGGCATCGGCCCCCCCGGCCTGAATGCCCACGGTTTCCACCACCGGCATTTGCAGCAACTCACTCAAACGCTGGGTGTCTATGCGCAAACCCGCCCGCTGCGCAGCGTCGGTCATGTTCAGGGCCAGCACCATTGGCAGGCCCAACTGCCTGACCTCCAATACCAGCCGCAAATTGAGTTGCAAATTGGTCGCATCGACCACGCACACCAGCGCATCGGGCACCGCCTCACCGGCTCGTCGCCCGGTGATGACGTCACGCGTCACCGCTTCGTCGGCGCTCATCGCATTCAGGCTGTAGGCTCCAGGCAAATCCAGCACCGCCACCTGGGCCCCACCGGGCAATTGAACCAGGCCTTGCTTGCGCTCGACCGTCACCCCGGCATAGTTGGCCACCTTTTGCCGACCGCCCGTGAGCAAATTGAACAAAGCGGTCTTGCCGCAATTGGGATTGCCCACCAGGGCAAAGTTGCCGAGCGGGGTCACCATGTCACCTCAATCAGGGCGGCCTCATGCGCGCGCAAGGCAAAAGTGGAATGGCCCACTCGCACCGCCAAGGGGTCGGCCATCGGAAAACCCCGCGCCATCACCTGCACCGGTTCACCCGGCAAAAAACCAATTTCCACCAAACGCAACAACACAGGAGACGCCTGCGCAGCCAGCACAGGATCAGAAGGACGCGCAAAACCACTGACCCAGGCCGGAACCTGGGGCGGCATTTGGTCTAGCGTGGTGAGGTGCTGTGTTTGAGACATGGCCTTATTTTAAATGAAAACGATTCTTATTCAGATAAATTTGATGCGACCAACCCGGCGCGCTTGGTCATTTGATTGTTGCAGTGCACAATCCAAGCATTCCCATTTGTTAGGCTTGGTTGTCGATCCTAGAGGAGACGTAGATGCGGCGTGTTGTTTTTAATCAAAAAGGTGGCGTTGGCAAATCCACCATCACCAGCAATCTGGCCGCCATTGCGGCCCACCAAGGGCAACGCACCCTTTTGGTCGACCTCGACCCACAGGGCAATTCGAGCCGGTATTTGCTGGGCGAACTGGCCGATGAAGCCCACCCTGGCAGCGCCGCGTTTTTTGAAGCGACCCTGAAATTCAGTCTGGGCCCCACGGCCACATCCAGCTTCATCCGCACCACCCCTTGGGACAAGCTGCACCTGATGGCCTCCAGCCCCGAGTTGGAAGAGTTGCACAGCAAGCTGGAGAGCCGCTACAAAATCTACAAACTGCGCGATGCCCTGGCCGAATTGGCAGAGGACTACGACGAAATCTGGATCGACACCCCCCCTGCGCTGAACTTCTACACGCGCAGTGCTTTGATTGCAGCGGACAGTTGCTTGATTCCCTTTGATTGTGATGAGTTTTCTCGTCGCGCTTTGTATGCCCTGCTCGACAACGTGAAAGAAATTCAAGCCGACCACAACGCCGACCTGCAAGTCGAAGGGATTGTGGTGAACCAGTTCCAACCGCGCGCCAGTCTGCCCAAGCGCACCGTGCAAGAACTGGTGGACGAGGGCCTGCCCGTCTTGACGCCCTATTTGAGCGCCAGCGTGAAGGTCAAAGAATCACACGAACTCTCACGCCCCATGGTGCATCTGGACCCGCGCCACAAGCTCAGCCAGGAGTTGCTGGCGCTTTACGCCGCTTTGCCGCTCACGAACTGATGGTCAGCCGGCCGGCTCAAAGCAAAAACAAACTGAGCCCATAAGCCAGGGCGGCCACAAAGGCGGCCGCAGGGATGGTCAGCACCCAGGCCCACACAATATTGCCCGCCACCCCCCAGCGCACGGCGCTGGCGCGTTGCACCGAACCCACCCCCACAATGGCCCCGGTGATGGTGTGGGTGGTCGACACCGGAACCCCCAAAGCCGTGGCAATGAAGAGGGTCAAAGCCCCGCCGGTTTCTGCACAAAACCCACCCACGGGTTTGAGCTTGGTGATTTTCTGACCCATGGTTTTGACAATGCGCCAGCCCCCAAACATCGTGCCACAACCAATCGCGGTGTAGCAGCAAAGCACCACCCAGAACGGGGGGCTTGCCGCCGCCGCAGCGGTGTAGCCCGTGGCCACCAAGAGCATCCAGATGATGCCAATGGTTTTTTGGGCATCGTTCCCGCCATGGCCCAGGCTGTAGGCGCCGGCCGAGAAAAGCTGCAGGGTTCGAAACCAACGGTCCACCTTGGAGGGCGTAAAGCGTTTGAACACCCTGGCCACCAGGACCATCATCAAAGAGCCCAGCAAATACCCCAGCAAGGGCGAGACAAAAATAAACAAGACGGTGCGCCAAATCCCGGAAGCCACCAAGGCCCCCGCGCCTGCCTTGACAATCACGGCCCCCACAATGCCGCCAATCAAGGCGTGGGAGGAGCTGCTCGGGATGCCCAGTCGCCAGGTGATGACGTTCCAGGTGAGTGCGCCCACCAAGGCCGCAAACACCACATTCACATCAATCACACTCGGATCGGCAATGCCCTTGCCGACGGTGGCGGCCACGCTCAAATGAAAAACAAACAAGGCCACCAGATTGAAAAATGCCGCAAAAACAACGGCCTGAGCGGGGCGCAGCACCCCGGTAGAAACCACCGTCGCAATCGAATTGGCTGCGTCATGAAAACCGTTCATGAAATCGAAAGCCAAGGCCAGCAGGACCAAGCCAATGACCACGAACAAAGACGCCTGTGAAGCCATCATGGGGCGTCCTTTTAAGAGTTTTCGAGAATGATGCCTTCGATCAAGTTGGCCACATCCTCGCATTTATCGGTCACGGTTTCCAACAATTCATAAATGGCCTTGAGCTTGATCACTTCACGCACATCGGGCTCTTCCCGAAACAATTTGCTCATGGCCGAACGCATGACCCGATCGGCATCGGATTCCAGACGGTCAATTTCTTCGCAGGTTTTCAAAGCCGCCTCGGCCACTTTGGGTTCGGTGATTTTGTCCAAACAGGCCACGGCTTCTTGCAAACGCTCGCAGCATTTCTGCCCCAATGCCGTCAAGCGGGCGATTTCTTCGGTCATCAACTTGACGTCATAGAGTGCCATGGTCTCTGCCGCGTCTTGAATCAGATCGGCCACATCGTCCATGGTGTTGATGAGCGAGTGAATTTGCTCCCGGTCAATCGGGGTGATGAAGGTTTTGTGCAAGACCCGATTCACCTCCTGGGTCACCCGGTCCGCCGCCCGCTCGGCGTTGTCCACATCCTGGTTGTATTTTTCGCGCAGGTGGATGTCGCTGTAATTGGCCACCAGATTGGAAAAGGCACGGGCCGCTTCCACGATGTAATTGGCATGCTGGTTGAACATGACAAAAAAATTGCCCTCACGGGGCAACAACTTACCAAACAACATGCGGTCTCCTGAGCGTTGAGTAATTTCAGTCTGACATTTTTATGTCAAATTGATGACAAGGAATTCTAACGTCCCGCTCGAAGCCTTTTACTCACCCAGATAAGCCGCCTTGACCTTGGGGTTGTCAAGCAACTCGACCCCCGTGCCGGTGAGGGTGATTTCGCCCGATTCCATCACATACGCCCGGTCGGCCACGGCCAGGGCGCGGCTGGCGTTTTGCTCGACCAACAAGACCGTCATGCCTTGTTCGGCCACTTGGCGAATCACCTCAAAAATGGTGTCCACCAAAATCGGTGACAGCCCCATGGAAGGCTCGTCCAGCAAGAGCATCTGGGGCCGCGCCATCAAGGCCCGAGCCATCGCCAGCATTTGCTGCTCACCGCCCGACAAGGTGCCCGCCAACTGGGAGCGGCGTTCTTTCAGGCGTGGAAACCAGTCGAACATGCGCTCCAAATCCGCCGCAATGCCGGCCGGGTCTTGCCGCACATAGGCACCCATTTGCAGGTTTTCGGCAATGCTCATGCGGGCCAACACGCCCCGCCCCTCAGGCACCATCACCAGGCCCTGGCGCACCAGATCCCAGGCCCCCACCCCGGCCAAGGAAGCCCCGCGCCAGCGCACATCGCCCGCCGCCCAAGGCACCCCCCGGGTGATGGCGTTGAGGGTGGTGGTTTTGCCCGCGCCATTGGCCCCGATCAAACACACCAATTCGCCCGGGAAAACCGCCAAATCAATGCCCTTGACCGCCTGAATGCCGCCATAGGACACCGACAATTCTTCAACCGACAACAGGGCCGTTGGCAAAGCGAGTGCTTCAGACATGGGGGGGCTCCGCGTTGGGTTTCGCTGCGGCCGTGCCCAAATAAGCCGCCATCACCAGCGGATCGGTTTGCACCTGGTTTGGGGAGCCCGAGGCGATCAACTTGCCATAGTCCAGCACAGTCACTTGGTCGCACAGGCCCATCACCAACTTCACGTCGTGCTCAATCAAAAGCACGGTTTTGCCATCGTTGCGAATGCGCACAATCAACTCCCGCAAGGCCTGTTTTTCGGTGCCATTCATGCCAGCGGCCGGCTCATCCAGGGCCAGCAACAAGGGGTCGGTGGCCAAGGCCCGGGCAATTTCAAGCCGACGCTGGTCGCCATAGGACAAAGTGCGGGCCCGCACCGAGGCCAGCGCCCCCAACCCCACATAGTGGAGCCAATCCAGGGCGGTCGCTGCGATTTGGGCTTCTTCCTTCTGAAAGGCCGAGGTGCGCCAAACCGCCCCCCACAGGCCCGAATGGGTGCGCACGTGGCGGCCCACCATGACGTTTTCCAGGGCGGTCATGTCGGCAAACAAACGGATGTTTTGAAAGGTGCGGGCAATGCCCGCCTTGGCGACCTGGTGCACCGCGCTGGGCTCATAAGGTCGGCCAGCCAATTCAAAGCGGCCGCTGTCGGCAGGAACCAAACCCGTGATGACGTTGAAAAAGGTGGTCTTGCCTGCCCCATTGGGGCCAATCAGCCCGGCCACCTGGCCCTGCTGGATCGTCAAATCCACTTGGCTCAAGGCCTGCAAGCCCCCAAACCGTTTGCTCGCCCCCTCGACTTTGAACAACACGCCCATTTAACTTTGCCCCTTGTCGGCCAGCGCCCGACCATGCTCAGGGGCTGGCCACAGGCCGCGCGGCCGCCACAGCATGATGCCGATGATGGCCAAGGCAATCAGCAGCTGGCGCAAAATGGCCGCATCCAAACGCCCACCCGTGAGGGACTGCAAGGGCGTCGCCACATAGCGCAACACCTCCGGCAAGGCCGTCAACAAGACAGCGCCCACGATCACCCCAGGGATGTGGCCAATCCCGCCCAGCACCACCATCGCCACAATCATCACCGACTCCATCAAGCTGAAGGATTCGGGCGAAACAAAGCCTTGAAAGGACGCAAACAATGCCCCCGCCACCCCGCCAAAACTGGCCCCCGTGGCAAAGGCCAGCAACTTCAAATTGCGGGTGTTGAGGCCCATCGCCTTGGCCGCCACCTCGTCCTCCCGGATGGCCATCCAGGCACGCCCCACGCGCGAATTTTGCAGCCGCGAGCCCACCACCACCGCCAACACGGCAAAACCCAGAAAAACAAAGTAATACAAGGTGACGGAAGAAATGCGCAAGGGCCCCCAGCTCAGGGTCTTGGCCAAATTCAGCGGGCCCCAGCTCAAACTGTCAATCTGGCCAATCCCTTTGGGGCCATTCGTGAGGTTGTAAGGCTGGTCGAGGTTGTTCAAGAAAATGCGCACGATTTCACCAAAGCCGAGGGTGACGATGGCCAAATAATCGCCCCGCAACTTGAGCGTGGGCGCCCCCAACAAACCACCCGCCAAGGCCGCCAGCAGCGCGGCCAAAGGCAAGACCCACCACCACGCCGCGTGCAATCCATTCGGGAAAGCCGCCGCCAGGGCGTCAAAGTTGTCGGTCAACTGAGGCGAGGCCAGCAGGGCAAACAAATAAGCCCCCACCGCATAGAAGGCCACAAAACCCAAATCCAGCAGGCCCGCATAGCCAACCACAATGTTCAGGCCCAGTGCCAACATCACATACAGCAGGCAGTTATCGGCCATGCGCACCCAGGCATTGCCGAAAATTTGCAAGCCAAAAGGCAACACCAGCAAAGCCAAGCCCCAAACAAGGCGGCGGCCATGGGTTTTCAAGTACGTTTGAGCCACCATGCGCTTCAAGCCCGATCCGCCACCCGCTCACCCAGCAGGCCTGAAGGGCGCAGGGTCAAGACCAGGATCAACACCACAAAGGCAAAAATGTCGGCGTACTGACTGCCCAACACGCCCCCCGTCCACGCACCGATGTAGCCCGCCCCGATGGACTCAATCAACCCCAGCAACAGACCGCCCAGCACGGCACCCGGCAGGTTGCCGATGCCGCCAAACACCGCCGCCGTGAAGGCTTTGAGTCCGGGCAAAAAGCCCATGGTGTGCTGCACGCTGCCGTAGTTGGAGGCAAACATCACCCCGGCAATGGCAGCGAGCACCGCGCCAATCACAAAGGTGGCCGAAATCACCGCGTCGGGCTTGACCCCCATCAAGGCCGCCACCCGGGGATTTTCAGCGGTGGCGCGCATGGCCCGGCCCAAGGACGTCGCGTTGACCAACCAAGTGAGCCCCACCAAACAAAGGGCCGTCACCACCAAAATCATGACCTGAGTGGGTGAAATCACCGCCCCACCCACTTCAATCGGCACGGCTGACAACAGGGTGGGGTAGGTTTTGTAGTTGGGTGTCCAGACCATCATTGCCACCGTTTGCAACAGAATCGACACGCCCATGGCTGTGATCAGGGGCGCCAGCTTGGGGCTGTTGCGCAAAGGGCGATAAGCCAATTTTTCAATCAACCAATTCAAAACCGCCGCGACCACACAAGCCACCAGCAAGGCCAGCAACAACACCAACCAGCCCGGCAAAAGGGGCCAGGTCGAGCGCAGCCAGCCAATCACGCTCCAGCTCGTCAAGGCCGCCACCATGAGCACCTCGCCATGGGCAAAATTGATCATGTTGATGATGCCGTACACCATGGTGTAGCCCAGCGCCACCAAGGCATACATGCTGCCCAACACCAAGCCGTTGATGACCTGTTGCAGCCAAATGTCCATCCCTCAGCCTTTGTTTTGTGTGCGGCGTCCAGTTGCCGCAATGGCCCTATTTTGTCAGCAATTTTGAGCACCTGAGATACTCCTTCCCCAACCACTTAGAACTTATCCGTAAATAAAATATAATCTCCTTCCATACGCGCGGTACGCGTGTGGAGGGGCGATGGCAACAGCAAAGGCATGGGAAGTCACTGACGAATTTTGGAGCCGCGTCGAACCGTTGATTCCGGTTCGCCAA
>CAIUTG010000087.1 GCA_903902035.1 uncultured Curvibacter sp.
CGAGGTCAGGGCATCCAGCTGTGTCTTTGAGAGGGAGGCCACGGCCGCGGTGTTCAATGCGTTGAGCTGCGAGGTGCTCAAGTCGCTCAATTGTGTGGCGCTCAAGCTGGCCACCTGGGTCGAGCTCAACATCGACAGGTTGGCGGTGCTCAAGGTATTGAGCTGGGCCGTGGTAAGAGCCGTGATCTGCTGGGCAGTCAATGCTTTGGCGTCGGCAGTGCTGAGCCCGCTGAGGTTGGCCGTGGTGATGGCGGCCACTTGGCTGTTGGACAGCGCCGCCACCTGGGTCGTGAGCACTTCGCCCAGGGTGCTGCTGGTGAGCGACTGAACTTGGGCGGTGCTGAGCGCTTGCACTTGAGTCGCCGTCAAGGCTTGCACATGGGTCGAATTCAGGTCATTTAACTGGGTGCTGCTGAGGGCGCTGATGGCCGTGCCACTGACCGATGCGATTTGACTGCTTGTCAGTGCATTGAGCTGAGCCGTTGTTAAATTGGCCACTTGCCCGGTGCTGAGTTTAGAAACTTGACTGGTCGTCAGAGCCTGCAGATTGCTTGAGTTCAGGGCATTGAGTTGGTTGCTGGTCAGTGCGGCCACTTGCGTGCCACTCAGTGCCGCCAGACTGGTGCTGCTCAGCTCATTCAATGAGGCCGTGTTCAAACTGCTTATTTGCCCTGCGGTCAGGCCAGCGGTCTGTGCCGAGGACAGCAGCACCACATTGCTGGATGTCAAGGCATTGATTTGGGCCGTGGTCAAACCACCAATCTGGGCCGCTGTCAGGGCCTCCAGATTTGCGCTGGAGAGCGTGCTGATGACGGCAGTGCCCAGCGCTGAGAGTTGTGCTGGGGTATCAGAGGTGATGGATGCCATGAGGAATTCCTAACTTTTGCAAATGCTTTTACATGTGTTCTTAGCTTCGGCGCGAGTTCTTAAAACTTTAATGTTCACTGAAATGGAAGGTTAAAGAAATCAGAACTCTGGTCGATTCAAGGTAAGAACGCTAACTTGATGGAGGGCGTGCGATGTATGTTGTTGAACAACCATCGGATGCTGTTAAATATGCGATCCGAACCCGTTTTCCCTTTGATTCCATGAACATTGGGGATCATTTCTTTATTGATGACTACCGCAAAGCGCAGAGCGCGCGGGTGGCGGCCATTCAATTCGTGCGTCGGTATTCGCTGAACTGGAAATTCAGCGTCCGCAAAATGGACAATGGCTGGCGACTTTTCCGCGTGGCGTGAGCTTGTGGTCAATGTGGTGATTATCCTACGCGGGGCCTGTGACAATAGAAATACCCCGCGTTGGTAATGAACATAACAGCGTAATGCAAGTAATTTGAGTAACGTCATGATCAAGGCTCCCGGATGGCTTCGTTGAGGCCCTTGGTCAGCGGCCAGACGATGTAAGACAAGACAGAGCGTTTGCCCACCACGATTTCTGCTGACAGGGTCATGCCTGGCAACAATCGGGCGTCAGGGCTCATGTTTTTCAAGTCGGTTTGGGTCAGCGTCAGGCGGCTGTTGTAAAAAGCCTCCGATTGGGCATTCTTGGCCAGACTACCGTCCCGCTTGAATGCGTCTTGGCTGATGGTGCGCACTTTGCCTTCCAGCATGCCGTGGCGTTGGAAGGGGAAAGCGTCTAGCTTGAGGTGAACCGAGTCGCCCACTTTGATGTAACCAATGTCTGCGGCGTCAATTTGGACCTCAGCCTCCAAAGTGGTTCCCAGTGGTACGAGAGTGAAAAAAGTTTCTGCCTCGCGCACCACCGAGCCCGGAGACAGTTTGGCAATTTCAAGCACCACGCCGTCAATGGGGGCGGTCAGGGTGATCAAGTTTTCACGGCGTTCGGCCTTTTGAAGTTGTTCTTTGGTGCTGTCGCGTTCACGCGAAAGGTTGAGCATTTCTTCCATGGTCTTTTGACGCCAAGAGCGCTCAAAAGCCATTTTTTCTGCTTTGACAGCGGCCAATTCACTTTTAATTTCTTGTTCGTGGCTTTGTGCGACCTCCAATTCCTGCTCGACCTGTTGTGCCCTTTGTTTGGCTTCCAGGTATTGCAAGGGGGCACCAAATTTTTGCGCCACCATCTTCTCCTGCATGGATTCGATTTCCTTGATAGAGTCCAAACGCGAGCGAATCAATTTTTGGTCTTGCAAATTGGTGGACAAGGCCGCCTGACTTTTGGCAATGCCTTCGGTCAGCCGGTTCTGCTGGGCCAGGTAATTGGCGCGGCGTTCACTCATCAGGGCCGCTTGCAAGTCAGAGTCCGTCCCCGTTGTTCTGCGGGTGCGGGCCGCAGAGGCCGATATTTCGTCTTCCAAGCCGGCCAACTGGGTTTCCAGACTGGTGAGCTTTTCTTGCAGTTGCGTGCGGTCTGCTCCCACAAAGGTGGGGTCCAGGGTGGCCAGGGTGTCGCCCGCTTTGACCATTTGACCCAACTTGACATCCACGGTCTTAACGGTGGCGGTCTCCATGGGTTGGATGACCACGTTTTGGGTGGGGTTCACCAGGTGGCCGTGGGCCGACACGATCAAATCCACCTTGGCCAAGGCAGACCAGGCACAGGCGGAGGCGAAAGCCAGGGCCATGATTTTGACGGTGGCCTGAGCCAAGGGCGGCACCGGGCTGCGCTCGATTTCATCGGCGTCGGGTAAATATTCGATTTCAGTCTGTGCTCTTTTGCCAAACCGGAACCAAGTCCGGCGGCGTTCGGCCGCAGGCTTCAAACGTGGCTTGTTTGTTGGTTCCATAGGTTTTTATAGGTTTCAGATTTGACTAACAATTCTTCGTGACGTCCGCTGTCCATCAAGCGGCCGTGCTGCATGACCAAAATGGCATCGGCATCGACCAGTGTGGACAAGCGGTGGGACACCATGATGACCGTGCGTCCCACGGCGATTTTGGAAAGGTTGTTGATGAAAATGGCTTCGCTCTCGGGGTCCAATGCACTGGCGGCTTCGTCCAGAATCAAAATGCGGGGCTGGGTCAATAAAGAGCGGGCAATCGAAAGCCGCTGTTTTTGGCCCCCCGATAGATTCGAGGCATTTTCTTCCAGCAACGTGTTGTAGCCTTGAGGCAGTCGTTCAATGAACTCATCTGCGCCAGCGGCCTGCGCGGCCGCCACAATTTCTTCGAAGGTGGCTTCTGGCCGGGCGACAGAGATATTCTCCCGCACCGTCCCTCTGAATAAGAAGTTTTCTTGCAATACCACGCCAATTTGACGACGCAAATGCGGCAGCTCAATTTCGCGGGCGTCGATTTTGTCAAATCGCACCATGCCCTCATTGACGTTGTAAAGGCCTTGAATGATTTTGGTCAGGGTTGATTTGCCCGAACCACTGCGACCCACAATCCCCAC
>CAIUTG010000088.1 GCA_903902035.1 uncultured Curvibacter sp.
CCGGGGGGGGGGGCGTGGTCGGCACTTCGGAGTTGGCCCGTGCCACGCCCGATGGCTACAGCCTGGGCATCGCCACGGTGTCGACCATGGCCGCCAACCCCGCCATCAACCACAAAGTGCCCTACAACCCCTTGACCGATTTCACCCCCATTGTGAATGTGGCGGCCTCGCCCAATGTGATTGCGGTCAACCCCAGTTTCCCGGCCAAAAATTACAAGGCATTTTGGGCGGAACTTAAAAATGCGCCGGACAAATACACCTACGCCACCTCGGGCGCTGGCGGCATCGGGCATTTGCAGATGGAGCTGTACAAAAATCTCACCGGCTTGAAGGTCATGCACGTTCCCTATCGGGGCGCAGGCCCGGCGTTGAATGACGCGGTGGCGGGTCAAGTCTCCATGGTGTTTGACAACCTGCCCTCGGCCATGCCCTTCATTCGGGACGGTCGCCTGATCCCCATGGTGGTCGCGGCCCCCCAGCGTTTGGCCAGCTTGCCCAATGTGCCCACGTTCAAAGAGGTGGGCCTGGAGGCGGTGAATCGCATGGCTTTTTATGGCATTTACGGCCCCAAAGGCTTGTCGCCGGAAGTGGTTGAAAAGATCAACGCAGCCATCCGCAAGGTGGTGGACGAGCCGGCCGTGCGCCGTCGCATCGAAGACTCTGGTTCGGTGGTGGTGGCCAACAGCCCTGAACAGTTTGCAGCCCAAATTCGCACGGAGTTGGAGGTGTATAAAAGGGTGGTGAATCAGCAAAAACTCCTGTTGAATTAAAGCGCCGCCATGCTGCCCCCTAGCCAAACTGCCGTGGAGGACTTCATCGAATCCTTGTGGTTGGAAGAGGGCTTGTCGGCCAACACCCAGGCGGCTTATCGCAAAGACTTGACCTTGTTCGCCGATTGGCTGGAACCCCAGGGACTGGCGTTGTTGCAGGCCAGCGAGTCACACCTCCACGCTTACTTCGCCGAGCGCCATGCGCTGACCCGCACCGCCACCGCCAACCGGCGTTTGTCGGCCTTCAAGCGATTTTTTCGCTGGGCGCTGCGTGAGCAGGCCCGCACCGGACTGCAGGCCGACCCCACCGCCCGTTTGAGCGCGGCGCGCCCCAGCTTGCGCTCGGTACACAGTTTGAGCGAAGCGCAGGTCGAAGCCTTGTTGGCCGCCCCGAATTTGGCGGAGCCCCTGGGTTTGCGCGACCGGGCCATGTTGGAGTTGCTCTACGCCAGCGGCTTGCGGGTGTCTGAATTGGTGGGGCTGCGGCTGTTTGAGCTGGGCCTGAATGAGGGCGTGTTGCGGGTGGTAGGCAAAGGGCAAAAGGAACGGCTCGTGCCCTTCGGTGATGTGGCCCGGGATTGGTTGGGCCGCTATTTGACCGAGGCCCGCGCCGCCATTTTGGCCGGTCAGGTGTCGGACGATTTGTTTGTGACCCAGCGCGGCGCGCGCATGACACGCCACATGTTTTGGGTGATCGTGAAAAAGAACGCCCTCAAAGCGGGCATTCAGGCGCATTTGTCACCGCACACCCTGCGCCATGCCTTTGCCACTCACCTGATCAACCATGGTGCCGACTTGCGGGCGGTGCAGTTGCTCTTGGGTCATGCCGACATTTCCACCACCACCCTCTACACCCATGTGGCTCGCGAGCGTTTGCGTGCCTTGCATGCGCAGCACCACCCGCGTGGCTAGCAGACCTCAGTTCTGACCATTCAACCAACTCAACTCGGTTTCGCTGAAGCCCGCTTGCAGTCGGGCCGTTCGATTGAAAGGCGGCTTCATTTTCGGGGCTTGGTGGCGTTGGGTCAGCACCGCATAGTGCGCCACCGGCTCCCAACCGGCGCGCGCACAAGTCCAGGCGTACCAGCGGTTGCCAATCGCCACATGGCCGATTTCATCGCGCAAGACAATGTCCAGAATGTCGCAAGCGGCCAAAGCGTCGGCGGTGCCGATTTGGCGCAGTTTGGCTTGGATCAAGGGCGTGGCGTCCAGCCCCCGGGCCTCCATGGTTCGAGGCACCAGGGCCATGCGGGCCACCACATCGTCGGCGGTGCGTTCACACATCTGCCACAACCCCCCGTGGGCTGGGAAATCGCCATAGTCCCAGCCGTGCTCGGGCACCTCTTGCCATTCGTCTTGGGGAATGGCACGAAGGCCAGGGGGCACAGCCACCGGGCGAAGGTGCAGGCTTTTTAAATGCTGCCGCAGCAGGCTGAAATGGGTGGCCTCCTCGACAGCCACCGTCAACCAATCGGTGTAGTAGCTGGCGGGCATGTCGGCAAAGCGCCAGACCGCATCCAGGGCCAGGTTGATGGCATTGAATTCAATGTGGGCAATCGAATGAATCAGCGCCGCGCGGCCTGCCAGGGTTTTGGGGGAGCGGCGTGCGACTTGGGTGTGGTCCACCCATTCGGGGCGGCTGGGGCGGGCGGGCAGCTCAACATGGGGTGGTGCCTGGAGCACCGCCTGGGGGTCCACTCGCCAGGTCGGGGTGCCCTGCTCCGTTTGATTCACCTGGTTTTTTAAAACCGCTGCCAGGGCCAGGGTCTGGGCGATTTTTTCGTCCAATTGCGACAGGCACAAAATGTCCAGCGCTCGTTTTCTGAGTTCGACTTGCGGCATCCTACAATTCTAGGTGCTTGACTTGAAAGGGATAGGCCATGGCTGTTTATGAACTCGATGGACTGGTTCCACAAATTGCCGACTCGGCCTGGGTGGCCGACAGCGCCGAAGTGATCGGGCGGGTGACCTTGCATGAGGAGGCCAGTGTCTGGTTTGGCAGCGTGCTGCGGGGAGACTCCGACCACATCAGCGTCGGGCGTGGCACCAACATTCAGGACGCCAGTGTGCTGCACGCGGACCGGGGCATGCCCCTGACCGTGGGTGATGGGGTGACGGTGGGCCACCAGGTCATGTTGCATGGTTGCACCATTGGCGATGGCAGTTTGATCGGCATCGGCGCGGTGGTTTTGAATGGGGCCGTGATTGGCAAAAACTGTCTGGTTGGGGCCGGGGCCTTGGTGACCGAGGGCAAGGTCTTTCCCGATGGGTCCATGATCTTGGGCAGCCCCGCCAAGGTGGTCAAAACCTTGTCGCCAGAGCAAATGGCGGGGTTGCGCCAAAGTGCCCAGCATTACATTGAGAATGCCAAACGCTTTCAAAAAGGGTTGAAGCGATTGGCTTGAATTTATTGAAACAGGAACATTGCGTGTCAGAGTTGCATCAATTTTTATTCGAGGGGCTGCCCGTGCGCGGTGCCCTGGTTCGTTTGACCGACGCCTGGACCGAAATCCTGGCGCGGCGTGCCGCCAATTCGGAAACCGGGGCCTACCCCAAGCCCTTGCAAAACCTGTTGGGCGAAATGACGGCCGCGGCCGTTTTGATGCAGGCCAACATCAAATTCAACGGCGCATTGGTGTTGCAGATTTTTGGGGATGGTCCGGTCAAGGTGGCCGTCACGGAAGTGCAAGCCGATTTGAGTCTGCGCAGCACCGCCACATTGGGGGAGTCAGCCAGCCAGATCGACAGCCAAACCACCTTGAGCCAAATGGTGAATGTGAACAACCTGGGTCGCTGCGCCATCACCCTGGACCCCAAAGACAAATTCCCGGGCCAGCAGCCTTACCAAGGCGTGGTGCCTTTGTTTGGCGACCAAGGTCAAAAACTGGAAAAGTTGAGCGAGGTCTTGGAGCACTACATGCTTCAAAGCGAGCAGCTCGACACCTGTTTGGTGTTGGCGGCCAATGAGCAAGTGGCCGCGGGCTTGCTGATCCAGCGTTTGCCCATGGCGGGTGAGGGCAACCTGGCGGGCAGTGTCCGCTCACAAGCCAATGAGGACGAGATTGGCCGCAACGAGGACTACAACCGGATCGCCATTTTGGCCGCCAGTTTGACCTCGGAGGAATTGCTTGATTTGGATGTGGATACCGTGCTCAGGCGCTTGTTTTGGGAAGAAAAGCTGCAACGCTTTGAACCGGCAGCGGGCGAAAAACGGCCCCACTTCCAATGCAGTTGCAGCCGCGAACGGGTGGGGCGCATGATTCAGGGCCTGGGTCAGGCCGAGGCCGAAAGCATCCTGAGTGAACGCGAAAAAATCGAGGTGGCCTGTGAGTTCTGCGGCCAGCAGTATTGGTTTGATGCCGTGGACGCAGCGGGTCTGTTTGCCCCCCAGCCCGATTGGGTCAGCGGCTCCGATACGGTGCAATGAAGCCGACCCGCGTCAGCGGGTCAGTTGAACAAAAATCTCGTTGGGCTTGACCATGCCCAGCTCCAGCCGGGCCCGTTCTTCCACCCGGTCCAGGCCTTCTTTCAGGTCGGTGAGTTCAGACACCAGACGGTCATTTTCAAGCAGGGCCTGGGCGTTTTGGGCTTTTTGCTGCTCAATCTTGTGCTGCAACATCGCCACATTGGGGATGCTGCCGCGGCCGAACCAAAGCTGGGCTTGCAGCAGGCCCAACAGGACCAGCAGCAAGAGCGTCAGTCGACCGGCGGCGGTATTCAGCATGCCCTATAGATTAACGCAAGTTGTAGAAGGCGGCACGGCCTGGGTATTCGGCCACATCACCCAGGTCTTCTTCGATGCGCAGCAGCTGGTTGTACTTGGCCATGCGGTCCGAGCGCGACAAGGAGCCGGTCTTGATTTGACCGGCATTCAGGCCCACCGCGATGTCGGCAATGGTCGAGTCTTCGGTTTCGCCAGAACGGTGTGAAATCACGGCGGTGTAGCCCGCACGCTTGGCCATTTCGATGGCGGCAAAGGTTTCCGTCAGCGTGCCGATTTGGTTGATTTTGATCAGGATCGAATTGGCAATGCCCTTGTCGATGCCTTCTTTCAAAATCTTGGTGTTCGTCACAAAGAGGTCGTCACCAACGATCTGCACCTTTTGGCCCAAGCGCTCGGTCAGGTGTTTCCAACCCGCCCAATCGCCTTCGGCCATGCCGTCTTCGATGCTGATGATGGGGTATTTGTCGACCCAGGTGGCCAGCATGTCGGTCCATTGCTCGGCGCTCAGTGAGAGGCCGCCTTCGCCTGCCAGCACATACTTGCCGTCTTTGTAAAACTCGCTGGCGGCGCAGTCCAGGCCCAGGGCAATTTGTTCGCCCGCCACATAACCGGCTTGGTCGATGGCTTGCAAAATCAGCTGGATGGCGGCTTCGTGGTTGGCCACGCTGGGGGCAAAGCCGCCTTCGTCGCCCACTGCGGTGCTGATGTGTTGGTCATGCAAAATGGCCTTCAAGGCGTGGAACACCTCTGCGCCCCAGCGCAGGGCTTCACGGAAGGTGGGGGCGCCCAAGGGGATGATCATGAACTCTTGCAAGTCCAGGCTGTTGTTGGCGTGCGCACCGCCGTTGATGACGTTCATCATGGGCACGGGCAGTTGGCAAGCACCCATGCCGCCAAAGTAGCGGTACAGGGGCAGGCCGGCTTCTTCAGCGGCAGCACGGGCCACGGCCATGGAGACGGCCAACATCGCGTTGGCGCCCAAACGGCTCTTGTTGTCGGTGCCATCCAGGTCGATCAGGGTCTTGTCCAAAAAGGCTTGTTCGGAAGCGTCCAGGCCCAACACGGCCTCAGAAATTTCGGTGTTGATGTGCTCCACGGCTTTCAACACGCCCTTGCCCAGGTAGCGTTTCTTGTCACCATCACGCAGTTCAATGGCTTCGCGGCTGCCGGTGGAGGCGCCTGAAGGCACCGCAGCGCGGCCCATCACGCCGGATTCCAGCAACACATCACATTCCACCGTGGGGTTGCCACGGCTGTCCAAAATTTCACGTCCGACGATGTCAACAATAGCGCTCATGGTTTCTTCTTTCTCAGGTCAAAATCACTCGAAATGGTTTTCTAACAAGGCTTGGCTTTTGACGACCCGGTCCAAGGCGACCAAGGAGGTCAGCAATGCCTTCATGTGTTTCAAGGGCACGGCATTGGGGCCATCGGACCACGCGCAGGCGGGGTCGGGGTGGGTTTCCATGAACAGGCCGGCAACGCCAGCGGCCACGCCAGCGCGGGCCAGCACCGGCACCATCTCGCGGGCACCGCCGCTGCTGGCGCCCAAGCCACCGGGCTTTTGCACCGAGTGGGTCACGTCAAAGACCACGGGTGCGCCCGATTTGCGCATTTCGGCCAAGCTGGTCATGTCGGCCACGAGGTTGTTGTAGCCAAAACTCACGCCGCGCTCACAAGCCAAGAAACGGTCTTCAGACAAGCCCACTTCGCTGGCCGCAGCGCGCGCTTTGTCGATCACGTTTTTCATGTCCCAAGGGGCGAGGAATTGCCCTTTTTTGATGTTCACGGGTTTGCCCGATTGGGCCACCGCCCGAATGAAATCGGTTTGGCGGCACAAGAAGGCGGGGGTTTGCAGCACATCCACCACCGCCGCCACTTCAGCCACTTGGTTGGTGTCGTGCACATCGGTGAGCACGGGCAATTGCAGTTGGCGGCGCACTTCGTCCAGAATTTTCAAGCCCGCATCCATCCCCACGCCGCGCTGGCTGGTGCCCGAAGAGCGGTTGGCTTTGTCAAAGGAGCCCTTGTAAATCAGGGGAATGCCCAAAGCCGTGCAGGCCTCTTTGAGTTGACCCGCCACGTCCAAAGACATTTGCAAGCCCTCGATCGAGCAGGTGCCCGCGATCAGGAAAAAGGGTTGCTCCAGACCGACGTCGAAATGGCACAGTTTCATGGGGCTTCACCTTTTTTCTGGGCGTTGCCTTGGGCGGTTTGATGGGCCAAAGCCGCCGCCACAAAGGCGTTGAACAGGGGGTGTCCGGCCCAGGGTGTCGATTTGAATTCGGGGTGGAATTGCACGCCCACAAACCAGGGGTGAACCGAGGTGGGCAACTCGACGATTTCGGTCAGGTGCTCGCGCTGGGTCAGGGCCGAGATGACCAGACCCGCCTGGCGCAGCCGGTCGAGGTAATTGACGTTGGCTTCGTAACGGTGGCGGTGGCGCTCGGTGACGACATCGCCATAAATTTGGTGCGCCAAACTGCCGGGGCTGACGTCCGAGCTTTGAGCGCCCAAGCGCATGGTGCCGCCCAGGTCGGAGTTGGCGTCCCGGGTTTTGATGCTGCCGTCGGCGTCTTTCCACTCGGTGATCAAGGCGATCACGGGGTGCGGCGTTTCGGGTTCAAACTCGGTGCTGTTGGCGTCGGTCAGACCCGCCACATGGCGGGCGTATTCGATGGTGGCGACCTGCATGCCCAGGCAAATGCCGAGGTAAGGGATTTTGTTTTCCCGCGCAAATTGGGCCGCCAGGATCTTGCCTTCGACCCCCCGTTTGCCAAAACCGCCGGGCACCAAAATGGCGTCGTATGGGGCCAAGTCATGCGCCTGCTTGGCGGTTTCGATGTTCTCGGAGTCCAGGTACTCGATCTGCACCCGCACATGGTTGTGCATGCCCGCGTGGCGCAGGGCTTCGTTCAGCGATTTGTAGCTGTCGGACAAATCAACGTATTTGCCCACCATGGCGATGCGTACTTCGCCCTTCGGGTTTTCGGTTTCAAAGACCAGATCGTCCCAACGCTTGAGGTTGGTGGGCGGGGTGGACAGGCGCAGCTTTTCGCAAATCAGGCCGTCCAGACCTTGCTCGTGCAGCATGCGCGGCACTTTGTAGATGGTGTCCACGTCCCACATGGAAATCACGCCCCACTCGGGCACGTTGGTGAACAGCGAGATTTTGGCACGCTCGTCTTCGGGCACGCGGCGGTCGGCGCGGCACAGCAAGGCATCGGCCTGAATGCCGATTTCGCGCAGTTTTTGCACGGTGTGTTGCGTGGGCTTGGTTTTGAGTTCGCCCGCGGCGGCAATCCAAGGCACGTAGGTCAGGTGCACAAAGGCCGCGTTGTTGGGGCCCATGCGCAAACTCATTTGGCGCGCGGCTTCCAAGAAGGGCAGGGACTCGATGTCGCCCACGGTGCCGCCGACTTCGACAATCGCCACATCCACCGCATCGTCGGTGCCGATGCCGGCGCCGCGTTTGATGAACTCTTGAATTTCATTGGTGACGTGGGGAATGACCTGGACGGTTTTGCCCAGGTAATCGCCCCGGCGCTCTTTCTCGAGCACCGATTGGTAAATGCGGCCGGTGGTGAAGTTGTTGGTTTTCTTCATGCGCGTTTCAATGAAACGCTCGTAATGCCCCAAGTCCAGATCGGTTTCGGCCCCGTCGTCGGTGACGAAAACCTCACCGTGTTGGAACGGTGACATGGTGCCCGGATCGACGTTGATGTAGGGGTCTAGCTTGATGAGAGTGACTTTGAGGCCTCGCGATTCAAGAAGCGCTGCGAGGCTGGCTGAGGCGATTCCCTTACCCAGGGAAGACACCACACCGCCTGTGACGAAGACAAATTTGGTCATGTCTGGAGGGACTCTGAAGGTCCCTGGAGGTGGGAAACGAGGATTATAAAGGGTGGTCAAGGGGGGTGATGGCTTTTGCGCCTCACTTTTCGGGTAATCTTCGCACGCATGAATACCTTTGAATTACAAGGCAAACACATTCTGCTGGGACTCACCGGGGGGGTGGCTTGCTACAAAGCCGCTCAACTTTGCCGCGATTTGCAGCGCGAAGGCGCCACGGTGCAGGTGGTGATGACGGAGGCGGCGGCCCAGTTCATCACCCCGGTGACGATGCAGGCCTTGTCGGGGCGGCCCGTGTTCAGTTCGCAGTGGGACCCCCGCGTGGACAACAACATGGCCCACATCCAGCTCAGCCGTGAGGCCGACGCGTTGTTGATCGCCCCTTGCAGTGCCGACTTCATCGCCAAACTGGCCCAGGGCCGGGCCGATGAATTGCTCAGCTTGCTGTGCCTGGCCCGACCGCGTGAGCGCACGCCCTTGTTGCTGGCCCCGGCCATGAACCGGGAAATGTGGACCCACCCGGCGACCCAGCGCAACCTGGACCAGGTGGCGGCCGATGGGGCCATTGTGTTGGGCGTGGGCACCGGGGATCAAGCCTGTGGTGAAACCGGTGACGGGCGCATGTTGGAGCCCGCCGATCTGGTGACCGAAGTGATTGCCCACTTTCAACCCAAAAGCCTGACCGGGCAAAAGGTGTTGGTCACGGCAGGCCCCACCTTTGAGGCGATTGACCCTGTGCGCGGCATCACCAACCACTCCTCGGGCAAGATGGGTTTTGCCATTGCCAGGGCCGCGCAGGAAGCGGGTGCCGAGGTGATGCTGATTGCCGGGCCGGTGCAACTGCCCACCCCCCATGGGGTGCAGCGGGTCGATGTGGTGTCGGCGCAAGACATGATGGCCGCCACCCTGCAAGCCCTGCCTTGGGCCAGTGCCTTGATCGCCACGGCGGCCGTGGCGGATTGGCGGCCCGCCACCGCCAGTCAGCAAAAAATCAAAAAAGACGGCAGTGGCGAAGTGCCCGACCTGCACTTTGTCGAAAACCCCGACATTCTTTTTGCGGCTGCCCAATCGGAGCGGGCGCAATCGGGGGCGCTTTATTGCGTGGGTTTTGCCGCCGAAAGTCAGGACTTGGTGGCCAACGCCCAACTCAAACGCGCCCGCAAAGGCGTCCCCTTGCTGGTCGGCAACATTGGGCCGACCGCTTTTGGCCGCGACGACAACCAGTTGATTTTGGTGGACGAAGACGGCGTGACCGAATTGCCGCGCGCATCCAAACTGCTGTTGGCGCGCCAATTGGTGGCCGAGTTGGCCCGTCGTCTGGCTCGGCGCCAAGCGCCTTAAGGCCTTAGTGCCTTAGTGCCTTAGTGCCTTAGTGCCTTAGATTTTGGCCGCCACGCCGGTCGAGCCAAAGCCGCCTTCGCCACGCTCGCTGCTGGCGCTGAATTCGCTCACCACCTGAAACTGCGGGCGCACCACGGGCAAAAACAGCATTTGCGCGATGCGCTCACCCGGGTTGATCACGATGGCCTCGCCGGCACCCGCCGGGTTGCGGTTCCAGACACTGATGAAGCATTGGGCCGTGTAGTCGGCATCGATCAGCCCCACGCTGTTGCCCAGCACCAGCCCTTTTTTGTGGCCCAGGCCCGAGCGGGGCAAGATCACCGCGCACAACTCGGACGCGTTCATGTGCAGGGCCAAACCCGTGGGCACCAAGACCGCAGGCGCTTGCGGGGCAATTTCCAAGGGGGCGTCCAAACAAGCCATCAGGTCGATGGCGGCCGCCAGGGCGGTTTGGTATTTGGGCAGGCCCCAGGTGTGGAGCCGTTCGTCCAAAATCTTGATTTCAACGAGGGGGTTCATGGGTTTCAAGCATTTTGAATTTTGAAAAAGCCCGTGCCCGCGCTGCCGGCGGCCACTTCTTCCAAGGTCGCTTCGCGGACCGAGTGCACCTTCAAGGCCAGGCGCAAGGCGATGCCAGCCAGGGGGTGGTTGCCATCCAGCACCACATGCTCGGGGTAGATTTCGGCCACGGTGTAGAGCGCGTCTTTCGGGGCTTCTGGGTTCACCCCTTGCGGCAGGGCATGGCCGTCGAAGGTCATGCCTTCTTCCAATTCAGCGGGAAAGAGGGCGCGGGGCTCCAGAAAAATGAGCTTTTCGTTGTAGTCACCAAAGCCCTGCTCGGGTTCGATTTGCAGTTGCACCTTGGCCCCTGGGCCACGGCCTTGCAATTGGTCTTCGATGATTTTGAGCAAATCCTCCCCCCCCACCAAGAAGTCAACGGGCTCGTCCAGCACGTCGAGTTCTTCGCCCAAGGTATCGGTCAAAACCCATGTCAGGCCGACCACGCATTGATTGTTGATGTCCATGGGCGAGAATTGTCGCAGTTTCACTGCCTTGTTTTGATTCCTTTTTTTGAAAATCTTGTATGGACATCCACCAACCCCTGCCGCTTTTAGGCGGTCTGACGCCCGAGCAATTCATGAAGCGCTATTGGCAGAAAAAGCCTTTGCTGGTGCGCCAGGCCTTGCCCCATTTCCAGCCCCTGTTGTCACGCCCTGAGTTGTTGGCTTTGGCCGAACAAGACGAGGTGGAGTCACGCCTGGTGAAAAAAATCCAGGGCGATGCCGGTTGGCAGGTTCGCTCAGGTCCGTTTCAGCGGCGCCAATTGCCGGCCCTCAAAGCCCCGGATTGGACCCTCTTGGTGCAAGGGGTGGACCTGCACCTGGACGCGGCGCACCAACTGTTGCAACATTTTCGTTTTTTGCCAGATGCCCGTCTGGACGATTTGATGATCAGCTTTGCCACCGATGGCGGGGGCGTGGGGCCGCACTTCGACAGTTACGATGTTTTCTTGCTGCAAGCCCACGGTTGCCGCGAGTGGCGGATTGGCCGACAAAAAGACCTGAGCCTGCGCGACGACACCCCGCTCAAGGTCTTGGCCCATTTTGAACCCGAGGAAACCTTTTTGCTGGAGCCCGGGGACCTGTTGTATTTGCCACCACGCTATGCCCACGACGGCCTGGCCCGGGGTGAGTGCATGACCTACTCCATCGGCTTTCGTGCGCCCAAGCAGGGGGAATTGGCGCAGGGCTTGCTGCAACGCCTGGCCGAGCAGGCCGAACAGGCTGAAAACGACACCCTCTACAGCGACCCGCAGCAAACCGCTTCGAGCACCCCGGCCAGCGTTCCTGCGGGCTTGCAGGCCTTTGCGGCCCAAGTGACAGCGCGCTGGTTGGCCAACCCGCAGGCCCTGGCCCTGGCCCTGGGCGAGTGGCTGACAGAGCCCAAGCCTCGGGTTTGGTTTGAAGCCCCGGAACAAGCGCCCGAAATGGCTGATTTGGCAACGGGGGTGGCTTTGGACCGGCGCAGCAAGGCCCTGTATGACGATTGGCACTTTTTCATCAATGGCGAGGGCTTCCGGGCAGCGGGCAAGGACGCCAAACTGATGCGTCGGCTGGCAGACCAAGGCCATTTGTCCGCCAAAGACCTGCATGCCCTGAGTCCCGATGCGCTGGCCTTGGTGCTGGAATGGTGTGATTCTGGCTGGCTCAAGCCACTTTGAAAGATGAATGAAGGGGATTTGTGTTTTATAAATAAAAAATTGTGCCTATAATCCGGGTCTGAGTAGTTTTGCGTAGGTGTTTTTCCTAGCATCAATGCTTCTCACGGGGTCCTCGGGTTGTCCAAAGGGCTCAGTATTTTTTCTGTCCACCTCTCTTAAGGAAAATTGAAATGAACAAGTCGCTCGTTTTGGCCGCCGTGATCGCTGCTGCTGCTTTGGCCGCTTGCGGTAAAAAAGAAGAAGCCGCTCCTGCTCCCGCCGCTGCACCTGCTGCCGCCGCTCCTGCACCTGCTGCTGAACCAGCTGCCGCTCCTGCTGCACCTGCTGCCGCTCCTGCTGCACCTGCCGCCGCTCCTGCTGCTGACGCCGCCGCTCCTGCTGCTGCACCTGCTGACAAGAAATAATCTTTCTTTTCAAGCAACAAAAAAGCCACCCTCGGGTGGCTTTTTTGTTGGCCTCAGCGCATCACTTCAGATCGGCTTGCAAGACTTGCAAGATTTGATCGACGTCCTTGGAGGCATTGGGTTTGCCGTCTTCTCCCAAAACGGACAAACGGGTCACGCCGCCATCGCTGGCCAGCATGATCTGGTATTTCACAGGCGTGATCGATTTTTCGCTACCGAACAATTTGCTGAAGAAGCCCGGCTCAGCCCGGTCGGGGTTGGGCGGCACATAGCGCACGAAATAAATGCCCTTGGCCCGGTCACGGTCTTCCACGGTGAAGCCTGTGCGGTCCAAGGACAAGCCGACCCGGCGCCAGGCCCGGTCAAAGCCCTCATCCAATTCCAGGTTCTTGGCATTGTTGAGCTGCACAATGCGGGCCTTGCTGGGCAGCTCGGTGGTGTTGGCGTTGGCAATGGCCGCGCCGTCCAGATTGGATTTCTTGCCGGCGGCCACTTGGGTGCCGGCGGGTGCCAGGCTCGGGTTCAACTTGACCATCAAACGGCCCAGAAATTCGGCTTCCAAAGTGGGGTCAACCGGACGGGGTTGCCAGGTGGTGGTGGTCTTCTGGGTGTCGCTGTAGACCTCGATCATGCCGCGGTGGCTGATGAAGACCAGCGAATTGCCGTCTTCATCGCGTTCAATGCGGGTGATGAAGCGGTCGCGTTCGTCGGTCGAGTACAGCGAATCCAGCAGCGAGCCCAAGGTGCTGCGGATGATGTCCATGGGAACCTTGGCGCGGTTTTCTGCCCAATCGGTTTCCAGCAGACCCAGGGTCCGGTCGTCGCGGGTGTACACAAAACCGTTGTCCAGCCAGAAAGCGTGAACAGGGTCCCAGATTTGCTCGGGAGGACGCTTCACGCTCAACCAGCGGTGCTCGCCTTCCCGGATGATCTGGGTGTCGCCCATAGTGTTCAATGCCACACTTGGGGGTGCTTTTTGCGCAGAGGCCGTGTTGGGTGCGCTGGCGTCAGCGCTGCGTTTGGCGCCTGCGACCGTGTCTTTGATGGACACCGACCCTGTGCTGTTGTAGCGGCCCGTGGCCGAGAGTTGAACCAGATCGGGCGGGATGACCAGCGAGGGCGTTGACGACTGGCTGGCGGCGCTCTTGTAATCGACTTTTTCGCCCTCCAGGTAGGTGCAGGCCGAGGTCAGAAAGCTCAGTGCCAAGACGGCGCCCAGACTGAGTCGGGCAGAGGTCGGCACTTGAAGGGGGATCAGATTCACGAGGAAAGTCCTTAATAAGTCCTTGAGGGAACGGGGCGGGTCAGAGCAGACCGCTGGCTTGGAGTGCGCCTTCCACCGTGCTGTGCAGCGCGGGTGACAGGGGCGTCATGGGCAAGCGCAAGTGGCCACCGCACAGACCCAGTCGGGCCATGGCCCATTTGACGGGGATGGGGTTGGCTTCGACAAACAGGTTTTTGTGCAAGGGCATCAGCTTGAACTGGATCGCCATGGCGGTGGCAACGTCGCCTCGAATGGCGGCCATGCACAGCTCGTGCATCCATTTGGGCGCCACATTGGCCGTCACGCTGATGTTGCCTTGACCCCCGCACAGCATCAGGGCCACGGCGGTGGGGTCGTCCCCCGAATAAATGCCAAAACGATGGGCCAGGCCGAGTTCGCGGATGCCGCGAATCAACCACTGCGCCCGGTCAATGTTGCCGGTGGCCTCTTTGACCCCCACAATGCCGTCCACTTGGGCCAGGCGCATCACGGTGTCGTGTGCCATATCGGCCACGGTGCGGCCCGGCACGTTGTACAGCACGATGGGCAAGTCACCCGTGGCCTCGGCTATGGCCTTGAAGTGTTGGTACTGGCCCTCTTGGGTGGGCTTGTTGTAATAAGGCACGACTTGCAGTTGCGAGTCGGCGCCGACCGATTTGGCAAAACGAGCCAGCTCAATCGCTTCCGTGGTTGAGTTGGCGCCGCAGCCGGCCATGATGGGCACGCGCTTGTCGCCGTGGGTGGCCGCTTGTTCGACCGCCACGCGGATGATTTCGCAGTGCTCGTCCACGTTCACTGTCGGCGATTCGCCGGTGGTGCCCACGACGCCAATGCAATCGGTGCCTTCGGCAATGTGCCAGTCAATCAAACGGCGCAGGGTGGGGTAATCGACGCTGCCATCGTCGAGCATGGGGGTGGCCAGGGCCACGATACTGCCGGTCAGCAGTGGGTTGGGGGAGGTCATGTCCGCAGTCTAAAACGGTAATTCGGTGTTGAAGGGCATTCTAACGACAATGGCTTCTTGACCGCCACAATCCGCTGGACAAAGCGTTCGGGATCGTCCAAAAACACCTCCTGGAACGCCACAATCCTTAAATCAGCACACAAACGCAGCAATTCCCCGTTTTGCAGCAAAAAATCGGCTTGGCGGGGTCGACCCACGGTTTCCTGGCCCGCCGCAAAGGTTTCGTAGATCAGGACGCCTGCGGGCGCCAGGGTGTCAAGCAGGTCGCTAAAACGGGGTCGCCACAGGTAATTCGTCACCACCACTCCCCCAAATTGACGGCCTTGCAGCGGCC
>CAIUTG010000089.1 GCA_903902035.1 uncultured Curvibacter sp.
CCGAGGTGGCGCGCATCAATGCCCCCGCCGGGGCGTCCATTGGTGCCCAAACACCCGAAGAGATTGCCCTGTCGGTATTGACCGCCGTGGTGGCCGCCCGCCGGGGGCGTGAATTGCCCAGCGCGGTGACGCCGGCAATCCAGGCCGAAGCCATGGCAACATCGGCCAAATCTTCTTGCTGTGGTGGGGGCTGATCATGGGGTGTATTTTGAAAGGTGGGGGCGGGCTGTACAGCCGCGTGACGGTGGGGGCCGTGTTGTTGGCGGCGGGCTCGGCTTCGCGCATGGGGAATCGCCCCAAAAGCCTGCTGGAGTTGGGGGGGGTGCCTTTGATTAGGCGGCAATTGATTGCGCTTTCTGGCGCAGGGGTGGACGAGGTGGTCGTGGTTTTGGGGCATTACGCCGACCGGATTGAGTCGGTCGTCAAAGAGTTTCCCGTCACCCTGGTCCGCAACCCAGACCCGGATGCGGGCCAAATTTCTTCTTTGCGCCTGGGGCTGCAATCGCTCTCGGTCAAACTCGATGCGGTGTTGGTGGCCCTGGCCGATCAGCCGCTCATCAATTCCCAGGACATCAACGATTTGATCGGGGCATACAAAAAGCGCCCGCCAGGCACCCAGGTCGTGCAGCCTCATGTGGCCGGGCAGCCGGGCAACCCGGTGATGTTCAGCGCCGATGTGCGTGAACAGATTTTGAGCGGTGGTGCCAATCTGGGATGCCGCCAGTGGCAAGCATCCCACCCAGACCAAGTGCACGCTTGGGACAGCAGCAACCGCCGGTACTGCATCGATGTCGATACGCCGCAAGACCTGGCGGCGTTGGCCGAGCGAACCGGCCACCAGTTGAAGTGGCCTGCCGATTTGGTGGCCACTGCCTGAATTCACAGATGACTTGACATGCTGCCACCCGATCCGCTGCACCCTTTGTGGCACACCCCCCTGGGGGTCCACCGCTTTGCTCAGGCTGAGGCGGTCAACCCGGTTTTGGTGCGGGTGTTCCAGACCCTGCGGATCACCGAGGCGGGCGGGCCATCGGCCCAGCCTGCGCCCCCTTTTTACGCCAGCCGAGACGATTTGTTGCAACGCATTCAATTGCCAGAGTGGGAGCAACTGATTCGCTTCCTTGTTGACCGTGTGCGTGAAACCGTGGTGTTGGCCAACCAGGGCGCTTGGCCTGAGGCCAAACCGGGCCTGCAACTGGCGCTGCGTGGCATCTGGTTCCAAATTGCCAACCAAGGTTCTCACCACGATGTTCACACCCATGGCAATTGCTCATGGTCGGGGGTTTATTGCTTGCAGGTCGATCCCCCCGAGCAACGCCGCGCCCACCCCGTGTTGGGGGCCAGCAACGGTGTCACGCGGTTTTATGGCCCGCACTTCAACCGTTTGGGGGGTGCGGCCATGGATTTTGGCAATGCCTATTTGCAAAACGCGCACCTCGACATGGCGCCGGTGCCAGGCCAACTGGTGGTGTTTCCGTCTTGGCTGGCCCACCAGGCCATGCCTTATCACGGCCAGCTTGATCGGGTCATCGTGTCCTTCAATGTGAGCATTCATGCGGCAGGTGGGACCGATCAATTGCACGCCTACAGCCATGTTTGAACGCCCGCCAAATGCCCCCCAAAAGGCAGCCCCACTGGACCACGCCGCCGAGCTGGCCCATTGGGTCATTCTCCTGCTGGGCTGGTTGTGGTTGGGTGAAAAAGGCACGCTGGTGGCCTGGCCTTGGGTGAATGGGGTGTTGCTGGTGGCCCTTTGGTGGGCGGTGCGGGTCGTTTGCCGTGGCAGGGCTTGGGTTTTGAAAGCGCCCCCCAAGGTGCTGGGGCTGCTGGGCCTCCTCACCGCCTCGGGGCTGGGTTGCCTTGGGCGCCTCAACGACCCCCTGGCAGCGCAAGGGTTGCTGTTGTGCCTGGCCGGGGTTTGGGGCCTTTGGTGCGCCATGGTGGAAACGCGCAGCCCCAGCAGTGCATTTCAAATGGGGGGTTTTGCCTGGCATCCTTTGTTGGCAGCGGTCTTGGTGGGTTTTTTCAAAGAGGCTCCGGTGCCGATGGTCTTGTGCGCTGCCGTTGGTTTGTATGGGCGTGACCGGGCTTCGGTGCAGCGCCCCGTCCTTTGTCGCGGCACGCGGGCCGGCTTTTCCGGCATTTTGGCCAGCTCGGCCATGGGCTTGATGATGGGGGGCTTGTGCTTTGGCCATGCGTGGTGCGCCAGTGCAGGGTGGAGCCTGCAGCAAATGATCGTTGCCCACCTGGCTTTGATGGCAGGTTTGCCAGCTGTGCTGGCCTGTCTGCAGCGTTGGCTCCAGTTCTCATTGCATCCTGCTTCTGCCAAAAATGCCCTGGATGTCAGTCTGCCCCTGCAAGCCTTGGGCGCGCTCATGTTGTGGGGAGACAGCTTCGCGTCGGTGGCTTTGGCCATGCTGCTGCCCTCGCTGACCTGGGCGGTGCATTGTGTTCGACCGCGCCCACCAGGCCCCCACAACTCAGCCCCAGCCCCGGGGGTCAAAACCCTTTTGGCCTTGCTTTTAGGCCCGGTTTTATTATTGGCGGTGGGGGCCGCCAGCGTGGTCCACGGCCCCCTGGCCATGCGCATGGCATTGGCTTTTTTGGGGGTTTTGGCGGGTTTCCAATGGCTAATCTTCACTTGGTTTAAACAAGCGCCGCTTGCCGCAAATCCCCAAATGGCCCCGCAGTAGGCTTTCATTAAGAGCTTATCCGTAAATAATGTTTTCCTGTAATTTGATCTTGCGGAACGTCATGATGGACGCGGCCAAGTGGTTGAGCGCCAAGAAGCTGCGATCGAGCTTCTCGTACCGCACCAGCAATTTGCGGAATCGGTTGAACC
>CAIUTG010000090.1 GCA_903902035.1 uncultured Curvibacter sp.
GACAAAAATCTTGCCATCGCCAATTTTGCCCGTGCGCGCGGCCTTGATGATGGCATCGACGCAGACATCCACCTGATCGGCTTGGACCACCACTTCGACTTTGATTTTGGGCAGAAAATCAACCACATATTCAGCCCCGCGATACAACTCGGTGTGGCCCTTTTGACGACCGAAGCCCTTGACCTCGGTCACGGTCAAACCCGTCACACCGCAATCCGCCAAAGCACTGCGAACCACTTCCAATTTAAAGGGCTTGATGATGGCGGTAATTTGTTGCATGGTGGACTCCTTCAGGATCGAAATTGACTGGTGATAGGGTAACGCCAATCTTTACCAAAAGATCGGTGGGTAACCCTTATCCCCACTGGGGCTTGCCTTCTTTTGTATTCATTGATTTTGATCAGGCGCGTCACCCGCTCCACATCGGCACGGGACAAACCACTGGCAATCAGCGCCTCCATGGGCTCGTCGTTTTCCATGTAGCGCGCCAAAATCTCGTCCAGCACCTCATAAGGCGGCAAACTGTCTTGGTCCTTTTGATCGGGCCGCAGCTCGGCGCTGGGCGGGCGGGTGATGATGCGCTCAGGAATGGGCTGTCGTCCACGACCCTGCGGGTCGTTGGCATTGCGCCATCGAGCCAAAGCAAACACCGTGGTTTTGGCCACGTCTTTGATCACGGCAAAGCCCCCCGCCATGTCACCATACAAGGTGCAATAGCCCGTGGCCATTTCGCTTTTGTTGCCCGTGGTCAACACCAGCGAACCAAACTTGTTCGACAAGGCCATCAACAAAGTGCCCCGAATGCGGGCCTGGATGTTTTCCTCGGTGGCATCTTCGGCACGGCCTTGAAACTCGGCGGCCAAAGAGGCCTTGAAGGCATCGAATTCCGGCACGATCGATATTTCGTCGTAACGCACACCCAAGCGGGCCGCCATGTCGCGGGCATCCAGCCAGGAAATGTCGGCGGTATAGGGCGAGGGCATCATGATGGCGCGCACCTTGTCCGCACCCAGGGCGTCCACCGCAATCGCCAGCACCAAGGCCGAATCGATGCCGCCGGACAGGCCCAACAGCACACCAGGAAAACCGTTTTTGGTCACATAGTCGTGTACGCCCAAAACCAGGGCGTCCCACAAATCAGCCTCATCGGTGCGCACCGGTGCCAGCTCACCCGGCAAGAACACCCCAGGCAAACTGGTTTGAGTTGATTTTTGAAAGGTCAATGCCATGAGGTCTTCGACAAAGGACGCAGACCGGGCCGCCAGCTCGCCCCCCGCTTGCAAAGCGAAAGAGGCGCCATCAAACACCACCTCGTCCTGCCCCCCCACCAGATGGGCGTAAACCAAAGGCAGGTTGACCGCCCGCGCGCATTCGCCCATGCGGGCCTGGCGCTCATGGGTTTTGCCCACATGGAAAGGCGAAGCATTCAACACCGCCAACAACTCAGCCCCGGCCTGTTTGGCGTCTTGTGCCGGGGCATCAAACCAGGCATCTTCACAAATCAACAAACCGACCCGCACCCCGGCCACCTCAAACACCGTCGGCGTCTGACCCGGCACGAAATACCGGCGTTCATCAAACACCTGGTAATTGGGCAATTCCCGCTTGGCATACGTGGCAACCACCCGGCCTTCGCTCACCACGGTGGCGGCGTTGGTGCATTGGGCCACCGCGATGGATCGGGCAAAGGCCCCTTTCACGGCCACCCCTTCCGAGGCCACCCGTGCCGGGTGGCCGACCACCACAAACAAGCCCGGCAGCTCGGCCAAGGCCTGGGTCACCTGGCCCAGCGCCTGATCACAAGCGTCCAAAAAAGCAGGCCGTAAAAAAAGATCTTCTGCCGCATAGCCGGCAAGAGACAATTCGGGGGTGAGCACCAAGCGGGCACCTTGCGCGTAAGCGCTGCGGGCGGCTTGGATAATGCGCTGGGCGTTGCCAGTCAAATCACCCACGACGAAATTAAGCTGAGCGACGCAAATGGAAAGTGTCATGAGTGCAAATCAAAGTCTCAAAGATTATCGCATCGAGGTTGCCGACTCGCTGGCGGCGATTCCGGCCCCCACTTGGAACGCCTTGCTGGCACGCCAGAGTGTGCCCACCCCGTTCATGCGCCATGAATACCTGAGCGCCCTGACCACCAGCCAAAGTGCCACACCGGCCACCGGCTGGAAGCCCCAGGTGCTGAGCCTGTGGGACGACTCATCCCCCGAAACGCTGCTGGCCGCTTGTGTGGTTTATCTGAAAACCCATTCTTATGGGGAATATGTATTCGACTGGGCCTGGGCCCGTGCTTATCAAGAACATGGCCTGCCCTACTACCCCAAAGCCGTGATTGCCGTGCCCTACACGCCTGTACCCGGCAGCCGTTTGCTGGCCACCGATGCCGTGCGCCGCGAGCAATTGTTGGCAGAAGCATTGGCCCTGTGTCAGGCCCAAGAAGTTTCGTCCCTGCACCTGTTGTTCGGCAGCGCCGAAGACCAAGTCGCCAGCCAGTCCCTGGGGCTGATGTCGCGCCACACCGTGCAGTTTCACTGGCTCAACCGCCAGCCCATGCCTTACCTTGATTTTGAGGATTTTCTGGGCACCCTGAACCAGGAAAAACGCAAAAAAATTCGCCAAGAGCGCCGCAAGGTGGTCGAAGCGGGGGTGGGTTTTCGTTGGGCCAGGGGACGCGATATCTCACCTGAAGACTGGGCTTTCTTTTATGCATGCTATGAGCGCACCTACCTGGAGCACGGCAACGCCCCTTACCTGAGCCCCGATTTTTTTGCTGCCCAAGCCAGCGCCCAGCCCGAGTCGTGGCTGCTGTTCATCGCGGAGCGAGACGGCAAGCCCCTGGCCAGCAGCCTGATCGGTTTGCTGGAAACCGAATCCAGTCAAGTGGCCTATGGCCGTTATTGGGGGGCCCTGGAACGGGTGGATTGCCTGCATTTTGAGGCTTGCTATTACCAACCCCTGGCCTGGTGCATGGCACACCAGTTTGATCGCTTTGAAGGCGGCGCGCAGGGGGAGCACAAAATGGCACGGGCCTTGATGCCCGTCAACACGCCCAGCGCGCATTGGCTGGCCCATCCGGCGTTTGCCGAGGCTGTGAGCCGATTTTTAGACCGGGAAACCGAAGGGGTCTCTCAGTACCTGTCTCATTTGAACGAGCGCAGCCCGTTCAAACAAAATCCAGGCACTTGAATTGGGGCTCAGGCCTTATTTGGAGGCTTTGAAATTATTGATGCCGTCCAAAATTTCTTGTTTGGCGGCGTCCACACCTTCCCAACCCAAGACCTTGACCCATTTGCCCGGCTCCAGGTCTTTGTAGTGCTCAAAGAAATGGGCAATTTGCTTCAAGCGCAAGGGGTTGATGTCTTCCGGTTTTTGCCAATGCGTGTAGATCGACAGAATCTTGTCGGTCGGCACGGCCAGCACCTTGCCGTCAATGCCCCCTTCGTCTTCCATCTTCAAGATGCCCAGAGGACGGCAAGGCACCACCACCCCAGGGAACAAGGGGAAGGGGGTGATCACCAACACGTCCACCGGATCGCCGTCACCGCTCAAGGTTTGTGGCACATACCCGTAGTTGGTCGGGTAGTGCATGGCGGTGCTCATGAAGCGATCCACAAAAATGGCCCCCGATTCTTTGTCCACTTCGTACTTGACGGGGTCGGCATTCATCGGGATTTCGATGACGACATTGAACTGATCGGGCGCATTCTTGCCAGCTGAAACGAGGTTGAGAGACATGGGATGAAACCAGGGTGGTTGAGAACCCCCGCATTTTAAGGGCCTCTGACTTGCAGCCAGCTTGCAAGGGGTCTGCGCTTGTTGCGATCACTTACACACCCCTTTTTGCTTTTTCCCAAGAATAGGCTCATGATTTGGCCCTGTCCCTCAAAAAGTGAGAACGAAATGCGTTAGCGCCAATGAGAACGTCCAAACAAAACATCCTGCCTCGGCTCCTGGCCTCTTTGTTGGCCGTGTCGCTGACGGGCGCCTGGATGCCCCATCCGGTCGGGGCGCAAACACCCGTCCTCAACAGCCCAACCAGCGCGCCACTGACCCAGGAGCAACTGAGTTCCTTGGTGGCGCCCATCGCCTTGTACCCAGACCCTCTGGTGTCGCAAATCTTGATGGCCTCCACCTACCCATTGGCCGTGGCAGAAGCCGCCTCCTGGCAAAATCAAAATTCGTCATTGACCGGCCCCGCGCTCAACCAAGCCCTGCAAACGCAAACTTGGGATCCCAGCGTCAAGTCTTTGGTCAGTGTGCCGCAGGTTTTGCAAATGATGTCAGCCAACTTGAGTTGGGTGCAAAACCTGGGTGATGCGGTGTTGGCGCAACAGCCCGATGTCTTGGCCGCCATTCAGGCGTTGCGCTTCAAAGCCCAGCAAGCCGGCAACCTGAGCACCAACCCACAGCAGACCGTGACGACCACAGAGGCCGCAGGCGCTCAGGTCATTGTGATTCAACCAGCCGATCCCCAGGTGGTGTATGTGCCCATCTACAACCCGGCCGAGGTTTACGGGCCCTGGCCCTATCCCGCTGAACCACCGCCACCGCCTTACTACCCCTCAGGCTACATCGCAGGCGCTGCGCTGCTGTCGTTTGGTGTCGGCGCGTTCGTTGGTTCTGCCCTGTTTGGCGGCATGAACTGGGGTGGGCATGGGTACCACGGGTCCATCACCATCCATCAAAATGACTACAACCGCTTCAACACCATCACGGGCCATCGAACTGTTCGCCCGGGCCCGGTGGGGTCCAATGGCACCTGGCAATTCAATCCCCGCAATCGCGGCAATGTGCCTTATCCCAACCCTCAACTGCAAAACCGTTACCGGGCCAACGGGGCCCGGCCCGCAGCCCCACACTCCGTCGCGCCCCCAGCCCAAGCCCCGAGGATCAGAACGCCCATCCAGCCCAAACCTGGGGGACAGCCCAACCGGGGCAACCCCAGCGCAAACCACCCGCCCGCGCAACGACAAGGTGAATTCAGACAAGGCGTGGGACGTCAAGGCGGCGGACGTCAAGGCGGCGGACGTCAAGGCGAGCCCCGTCAGGCTGGGCCCCAGGCGCGCCCCAATGAACACGCAGGTCAGGGGGGTGGCTTTGCACGCGGCCACTTTGGCAACTTCAAACGTTGACGCAGGCGGGTTCTGCGCCAAAGGGCTGACATGAATCAAAAACACCGACTCAACCGTGGTTTGTCTTGGGCTTTGGGTCTTTCTTTGACCCTCTTCAGCGCCCTGAACGGGGCCCAAACCCTCACCTTGGAACAGAATGCCACGACCGCCGAATTGGTCGAGTTGTGCAGCCAAAATGACGATGAAGCCCAAAATTTCTGCTTTGGTTTTGGTGAGGGTGTCTACCAAACCTACTTAATGGGTCTGCCCAAGAAAGACCCGGCGCCGTTTTGTCCGACAAAAAGCGAAGACACCCTCGAAGTGGCGCGAAAAAAGTTTCTCGCCTGGAGCAAAGCCCATCCACAATTCAACTCGGAGCCAGCCGCACAATCGGTGATTCGTTTTTTGAAAGTCCAATACCCGTGCAAATAAAAACAAGGTGCATCGTGTCAAGACACTGACTTGAACACCGGCTGGTTCCTGTTCGACAACCACTTTTGAAGCGAAATGGAGATGTGTATGAACAACAGCCAAAACGTGCTTTACCTGGCACTTGCTTGTGGTCTGGCCGCCGTGATCTATGGCATTTGGGCCCGAAGTTGGATTCTGAAACAAGACGCTGGCAATGCCCGCATGCAAGAAATAGCCAGCGCCATTCAAGCCGGTGCCGCCGCTTATTTGGCCCGGCAATACAAAACCATTGCCATCGTCGGCTTGATTCTGGCCATTTTGATTGGTGTTTTTCTGAACCTCCCCAGTGCGCTTGGCTTTGTGGTGGGGGCGGTGCTTTCAGGGGCTTGCGGCTTCATCGGCATGAATGTTTCCGTTAAAGCCAATGTGCGTACCGCGCAGGCCGCCACCCAAGGCATCGGGGCGGCTTTGAAGGTGGCTTTTCGTGGTGGCGCCATCACCGGCATGTTGGTGGTGGGCTTGGGCCTGCTGGGCGTCAGCGGAATGTTCCTGTACCTGACCAGTCAGGCAGCGCCCGGCACCGCCCTGAGCCAGCAGATCAATCCCTTGATTGGTTTTGCCTTTGGCGCATCCCTGATCTCGATTTTTGCCCGACTGGGCGGCGGGATTTTCACCAAAGGCGCCGATGTGGGCGCTGACCTGGTGGGCAAGGTCGAAGCGGGCATTCCCGAAGACGACCCCCGCAATCCGGCGGTGATTGCCGACAATGTGGGCGACAACGTGGGCGACTGCGCGGGCATGGCCGCCGACTTGTTTGAGACCTACGCGGTGACCCTGATCGCCACCATGGTGCTGGCCGCCCTGCAATTTCAAAACAACGGCAGCGAGGTCATGAACGCGGTCAGTTACCCCCTGGCCCTGGGGGGGGTGTCCATCGTGGCGTCCATCATTGGTTGTTTTTTTGTCAAAGCCTCCCCCGGCATGCGCAACGTCATGCCGGCTTTGTACAAAGGCTTGGCGGTGGCGGGCGGTTTGTCGTTGGTGGCGTTTTATTTCGTCAGTCAAGCCTTGATGCCGCAGCAAGCCCATGCTTTGTTCGGAGCCTGTGTGATCGGACTGGTGTTGACGGGTGCCCTGGTCTGGGTAACGGAGTACTACACCGGCACCCAATACCCGCCGGTGAAGCACGTGGCCCAAGCCTCGACCACGGGGCATGCGACCAACATCATTGCGGGCATTGGGGTCGCCATGCGTTCAACCGCCTGGCCGGTTTTGCTGGTTTGCGCGGCCATTTTGTCGGCCTTCCAATTGGCGGGGCTGTTCGGCATTGCCGTGGCGGCCACCGCCATGCTGAGCCTGGCCGGCATTGTGGTGGCGCTGGATGCCTATGGCCCCATCACCGACAACGCGGGTGGCATTGCCGAAATGGCCGAACTGCCCAACGAGGTGCGCGAGGTCACCGACCCCCTGGATGCGGTTGGCAACACCACCAAGGCCGTGACCAAGGGCTATGCGATTGGTTCTGCAGGCCTGGCCGCCCTGGTGCTGTTTGCCGACTACACCCACAAGCTGGAGGACTTGGGCCAGCTCATCCAGTTCGACCTGTCAGACCCCAGAGTGATTGTGGGTTTGTTCATCGGGGGCCTGATCCCCTATTTGTTTGGCGCCATGGCGATGGAGGCCGTTGGCCGGGCCGCCGGGGCCGTGGTGGAAGAGGTGCGGCGCCAGTTCCGCGAAATTCCCGGCATCATGGATGGCACGGGCAAGCCCGAATACAGCCGCGCCGTGGACATGCTGACCGCCGCGGCCATCCAAGAAATGATGCTGCCTTCTTTGCTGCCCGTGGTCGCGCCCCTCCTGGTGGGCCTGTTGCTGGGCCCTGAGGCCTTGGGTGGCCTGCTGATGGGTGCCATCGTGACCGGTTTGTTTGTCGCCATTTCCATGTGCACCGGCGGTGGGGCCTGGGACAACGCCAAAAAATACATTGAAGAGGGGCATTTCGGCGGCAAAGGCTCGGACGCCCACAAAGCGGCCGTCACCGGCGACACGGTGGGCGACCCTTACAAAGACACGGCAGGCCCTGCCATCAACCCCTTGATCAAGATCATCAACATCGTGGCCCTTTTGATCGTGCCCTTGGTGGTGCGACTGCACGCCTGAGCCCTGGCGTCACCCAAGCGTCGGCAAGAAACCGGCAGGGGGGTTAATATGCGCCCATGTCCGAACGCTTTGCTCCCGTGGCCCCGACGCAGCCGGCCGATTCGCCGGCATCGGTCCAACCCGCCAGGGCCTCACGTCACATTCCGCTGGTCGATCTGCGCCCTGGGGCCACCACTGGAAACCCCCTGCCCGTCACCCAACCGCCTTTGCCCCCCCGTGGCAAGCTGCTGGACCGGCGCCAGCGCCCCTTGCACGACCTGCGCATCAGCGTGACCGATCGCTGCAATTTTCGTTGCAGCTATTGCATGCCCAAAGAGGTGTTCGACAAGGATTACGCCTATTTGCCCCACACGGCCCTGTTGAGTTTTGAGGAAATCACCCGACTGGCTCAGGTATTTTTGGCCCATGGCGTGCAAAAAATCAGGCTGACGGGGGGCGAGCCCTTGCTGCGCAAAAACATCGAAGTCCTGATTGCCCAACTGGCCCAACTTCGCACCCTTGAAGGGCGTGCCCCGGAAATCGCCTTGACCACCAACGGCAGCCTGTTGGCCCGCAAAGCGGCGGCCCTCAAAGCCGCCGGTTTGAACCGGGTGACGGTGAGCCTGGACGGTTTGGACGACGCGGTCTTTCGCCAAATGAACGATGTGGACTTTCCCGTCGCCGATGTGCTGCAAGGCATTCAGGCCGCCCAGCAAGCGGGCTTGGGCCAGCAACTCAAGGTCAATATGGTGGTCAAACGGGGCACCAACGACGACCAGATTTTGCCCATGGCCCGCCATTTCCGTGGCAGCGGCGTGCAACTGCGCTTCATCGAATACATGGATGTGGGCAGCACCAATGGCTGGCGCATGAATGAAGTGTTGCCCTCGCGCGAAGTCATTGCCCTGCTGCAAACGGCCTACCCACTGGTCCCGCTCGAAGCCCAAGCCCCCGGTGAAACCGCCCAGCGCTGGGGCTACGCCGACGCGCAAGGCCAATTTGACCCCGAGTTGGGTGAAATCGGCGTCATCAGCAGTGTGACCCAGGCATTTTGTGGTGATTGCAGCCGCGCCCGCCTGACCACCGAAGGCCAGCTCTACCTGTGTTTGTTCGCCAGCCAAGGCCATGATTTGCGCGGCCTGTTGCGGGCTGGCGCCACCGATGCCGAATTGGCGAGCGCCGTTGGCCACCTCTGGCAAGGCCGCGATGAGCGCTATTCTCAAATTCGCCACGAACTCCGCCATGAGCTGCGCGAGACCTCCGACGTGGCCGACGCAGCGCCCAGCCCCCACCTCAACACGGGGCAAGACAAGCGCCGGGTGGAGATGAGTTACATCGGTGGCTAGCCCCTTGAATCCGCTGCAAGACCTGACGGGTTTGGTCTTGGCCGGTGGTCAGGGGCGTCGCATGGGACAAGAAAAAGGCCTGACCCTTTGGCAAGGAAGGCCTTTGGCCCAACACGCGCTGGAACGACTGCGGCCCCAGGTCTGCGCCGTGGCCCTGAACGTCAACCGGCATCTTGAAGACTACGCTGAATGGGGTGTCCCCATGTGGGGCGATCCCCAGCCCGGGGCGCTGCAAGGTCCATTGGCGGGCATGTTGACGGGCCTGCAAAACATGACCACCGAGTGGCTGTTGACCGTGCCTTGCGACGCACCGCAATTCCCCCTCGATTTGGCGCAAAAGCTCTGTCAAGCCTTGTCCGCAAATCCCCCCCACACCCGACGACGCACCCTGGCGGCTCTGGCCTGCACCGCTGCGCTGGAACCCACCCAAAACGCCGCTCAAAACCACCCGGTTTTTGCCTTGATCCACCGGGATTTGGCGCCCAGCCTGGCGCAATTTCTGGCCCAGGGCGAACGCCAAGTCGGGCTTTGGCTGTCACAGCAACAGGCCCTGCCCGTGTGGTTTGACGACCCGCAGGCCTTTGCCAACCTCAACACCCCTGCCGAATTACAAGCGGGGCTGGCCCTCGCCGCCAAGCCATGCCTGCCTAAGCCGCCAGGGCTTTGAGCACGCCTTCATTGGCCAAAGCGTCAGCGCGTTCGTTCCCGGGGTCACCGGCATGGCCCTTGACCCAACGCCACTCAATGCGGTGCCCGCCCGAGGCCACCAATTGGTCGAGCTGCTGCCACAAATCCACGTTCTTGACCGGCTGTTTGGCGGCCGTTTTCCAACCCCTGGCTTTCCAACCCGCCAACCATTCGGTGATGCCCTTGCGCACATATTCGCTGTCCAAATACAAGGTGACTGCGCAGGGCCGCTTCAAGGCTTGCAGCGCTTGAATCACGGCCATCATTTCCATGCGGTTGTTGGTGGTGTTCAACTCGCCGCCAGACAGTTCTTTTTGTTGTGCGCCAGAGCGCAACACCACACCCCACCCCCCCGGCCCCGGATTGCCTTTGCAAGCGCCATCGGTATAAATCACCACTGAGTTCATGTTTTCTTTCACAAAAAAGGGGCTCGTCGGTCGGACTCCTGGCGGGCGGCGGGCAAGCCCGAAGCCCGAGGACTGGCTGCCGCCAGCGCGGGCTTTTTCCAGGCGGGCCCAAGCAAGCGCATCCCGTGTACTTTCTTGACCGCGACCAGACAATAAACCGCCCCCAAAATGGGCCAACAGCGTGGCCCCCATCGGTCCCAATAAGCCGTGTGTTCCAGCCAGCCCTGCTGATTCACCGCAGGTCGATAGCAGCCAAACACCGTTGATTCGACCTCAAAATTCAACAGTTGCAACCAGTCCCGCAAGCGCCAGGCACCCAACCACTCGCCCGTCGCCGGCACAAAAGGTTCGCTCCATCCGAGTCGCGCGAGCTGGCTCGACAAGCTCTGGCGCAAACCCCACCAACTGTTGGGGTTAAAACAGGTGATGACCAAACGCCCCTCCGGCATCAACACCCGTGCCGCTTCGCGCAGGGCCGCATGCGGATCGGTCGTCAATTCCAGGGTGTGTGGCATGACCACCAAATCCAGACTGGCTTCAAAAAAAGGCAGCGCTGAAAAGTCACATAAGAGGTCTGGCGGGGAAACCGCAGGGGCATTCAAGGCCAGCCAGCGTTGGGGCATGCGGTTGGCACTCAAGGCATTGACCTGCGGCAAGCCCAATTGCAAACCATGGAAACCAAAAATATTGGCCACGGACTCATCCAACTGCGCTTGCTCCCAGGCCAACAAATACTGGCCCGGGGGGGTCTGCAACCAATCCGAGAGTGACTTCATCGGTCTATTAAAACAAGTGACAACATCTCACAGTTTAAAGCGCACGGGCCCCGCCAAGCGCCCGTGCGCAGTCCGGCTTTCTATAATCAAGGCCACGAGTCCCAACCCATGTCCAGCCACCTTCCAGCACCCAGCCAAATCCTGACACCCTTGCCGGCCTTGACCGACAATTACTTCTGGGTGTTGCAAAACGGGAACCAGGCCCTGGTGGTGGATCCTGGCGCGGCGGAACCGGTTCTGGACTTTCTGGCGCAGCACCCGGCGCTTCGGCTTTCGGCTGTGTTGGTCACCCACCACCATGCCGACCATGTGGGCGGTGTGGCCGAATTGGTCGCCCGCACCGGAGCGCAGGTCTATGGCCCTGCCCTGGAAAAAATGCCCGTCCCCTGTGTGGCCTTGCGCGGGGACCAAAGCATCGACGTGCTGGGTCTGGACTTCAAAGTCATTGATGTGCCAGGGCACACCGCCGGTCACATCGCTTATTTTTGCGACCAAACCCAGTTCAACGGCGCGTCTTCGCCTTTGCTGTTTTGTGGGGACACCTTGTTTTCAGCCGGTTGCGGGCGTTTGTTTGAAGGAACACCGGCCCAAATGCGGGCCTCGCTGGACCGCTTGGCAAGCTTGCCTCTGAACACGCGGGTGTGCCCTGCGCATGAGTACACCCTGTCCAATTTGCGTTTTGCGCTGGCCGTGGAACCCGACAACGCGGCCCTGCAACGCTACACCCAAGTCTGTGAAGGTCTGCGCCAGCAGTCCTTGCCCACCCTGCCCTCCCATTTGGCCCAGGAACTGGCCGTCAACCCCTTTTTAAGAAGTCGAGAAAACAGCGTGATACAAGCGGTTCAACAACACTACCCTGGCGTCACGCTCACCGATTGGAACGAGACCAACGTCTTTGCCTACCTGCGTCAATGGAAGAACGATTTCAAATGACCCGATTGACCGCAAGACCAAGTCTTGCTGGGTTGGCACTCCTGGCCCTGTTGACCAGTCTATTGGGTTTGACCGCATGCGCTCCCATGCCCACCCATGAAGACGTGGGCCCAACCGCCCCCAACGCGACCAGCACCGCCAACGCCAGCCAGAAAACACCTCCGCTACCAGCTGCACATGGCCGAGCGCCATCCCAGGCCTTGAGCACCAGTGGCTCAAAACCACTGCCGGTGCTGCAAGAGCAGACCCTTTCGGCCAGCGAGAGCCAGGTCACAACCGTCACCCCGCCCACCGACATGTGGGACCGGATCCGTGTGGGCTTCAGCATGCCCGACCTGGACAACCCGCTGGTGCATGAAAGCGAGCGCTGGCACACCCAACGCCCCGACAGCCTGAATCGCATGGCGCAGCGGGCCAACAAATACATGTTCTACATTGTGGAAGAGCTAGAACGCCGTGGCATGCCCACCGAGCTGGCCTTGCTGCCCTTTGTGGAAAGTGCCTTCAACCCGCAGGCGGTGTCCAGCGCCAAGGCCGCGGGCATGTGGCAGTTCATGCCCGCCACGGGCACCACCTTTGACCTGCACCAAAACCTGTTCCGAGACGACCGCCGCGATGTGCTGGCTTCCACCCGGGCCGCACTCGACTACCTGCAAAAACTCTACGCCCAATTTGGCGACTGGCAACTGGCCTTGGCGGCCTACAACTGGGGCGAAGGCAATGTGGCCAAGGCGATTGCCAAAAACCAAAAGCAGGGCTTGGGCACGGGCTATGACGACTTGAACCTGCCCAACGAAACCCGTCATTACGTGCCCAAGCTGCAAGCGCTCAAAAACCTGGTGCGCAATCCTGGTCTGTTCAAAGTCGAGTTGCCCTTCATTGCCAATCACCCTTACTTTGACACGATTGAACTGCCGCGTGACATCGATGTCGCTTTGGCGGCCCGCTTGGCCGACATCACCCTGGCCGACTTTCAAGCGCTCAACCCGTCTGCCAGCAAGTTGGTCATTCTGGCTTCGGGCACCCCTCAAATTCTGCTGCCCTGGGACAATGCCGCCTTGTTCAACAAAAACCTGGCGGCTTACCAAACGGGCCAATTGGCGAGTTGGACCGCCTGGGTCGCGCCCAGCACCTTGTCGGTGGCCGCAGTGGCCGCCCGGGTCGGCATGAGCGAAGCCGAGTTGCGCAGTGTCAACAACATCCCCCCGCACATGCTGGTCAAAGAAGGGTCCACCCTGATCGTGCGACGCCACGGCACGTTGGCCGAGCAGGGCGATGTGGACGGCCACACGGCAGACAGCGCCCAGCTGAGTTTCTCACCTGAGTTTGTGCAGAAGAAAATCTCGGTCAAGGTCAGTCGCAAAGACACCCTGGCCAGCGTCGCGCGGCGCTACAAAGTCAGCCCAGAACAATTGGCGCTCTGGAACAACTTGAACCAAAGCCCCAAAGCCGCTTTACGCAACGGCCAGATTTTGTCGGTCTTTGTCGCCGTGACAAGCGGGCAAAAATCAGACAAGCCCCCATCGCAAGCCAAAAAAACCAAGGCCTCTCCCGGCCAACACAAGGCCAGTCCACCCAGAAAAAGCAAGCGCTGAGGTCGGCGTCAGCGCCGATCGGCCAGGGCATGGGCAATCGTGCCCAAGTCCACATACTCCAACTCGCTGCCCACCGGCACCCCTCGCGCCAGCCGGGTGACGCGCAAGCCCCGGGTCTTGAGCCCCTCACTAACCACATAAGCCGTGGCCTCGCCTTCAGCGGTGAAGTTGGTGGCCAAAATCACTTCCTGCACACCACCCGAGGCAGCCCGGTCAAACAAGGCGCGCAAACCAATTTCATTCGGACCCATGCCGTCGAGCGGGCTGATGCGGCCCAACAACACAAAATAATGACCGTTGTAAGCCCCGGTACGCTCCAAAGCGGCTTGATCAGCGGGGGTTTCGACCACGCACAAGCGGGTCGCATCCCGCTTGGGGTCCGAACAGGTGGGGCAAACCCGTTCTTGGGTCAGGGTGTGGCAATGGGCACAGTGCCCCACCAGATTGACCGCCTCTTGCAAAGCCCGTGAGAGCAGTTGCGCCCCTTCTCGGTCGCTTTGCAACAAATGGTAAGCCATGCGTGAGGCCGATTTTTGCCCCACCCCGGGCAGGCGCCGCAAAGCCGCCACCAAAGCCTCCAGTGCGTAGGCATCGCTCACGGCCATCCGCCTTTAAAAGGGCAGCTTCATACCGCCCGGCAAACCGGGCATGCCCGCCGTGATCTTGCCAATTTTTTGTTCGCTGGTGACTTCCACCTTGCGCACCGCGTCGTTGAAGGCAGCGGCCACCAAGTCTTCCAGCATGTCTTTGTCATCGCCCAGCAAGCTGGGGTCGATGGTGACGCGGCGCACATTGTGTTTGCAGGTCATCAGCACCTTGACCATGCCGCCCCCCGACTCGCCTTTCACTTCGATGTTGGCCAGTTCATCCTGGGCTTTTTTGAGGTTGTCTTGCATGGCTTGGGCCTGCTTCATGAGCCCTGCCAATTGACCTTTGTTGAACATGAGAATTTCCTAAAAAGGGTTGAAATAAAAAACGAAACAATACAGACGGTTCGCGGCCTCGGCTGGCTCAATCCGCTGGCAACCGCTGTTGACCCGCACTCACCTGAAGACTGCCGGGGACTATTTTCGCGTCAAAATTTTGCACCAGGTGTTGCACGAAGGGGTGGCCCATCACCAGGGCCTCGGCCTGTTGTTGCTGCTCAGCGGCGGCATGGGCCAGGCGTCTGGCGGGGGTGTCAATGACCGCGCCCAACGCCACCGTGAGGGCGCTGGCCAAACCGGCCTCTTGCAAGGCCAAGGTCAAGCGCTCGCGGGCATTGGCTTGATTCAGCGACTCACGCTCGACCCGCAAATGCCAATGCCCGTCAGGGTGGCGAGCGATCAATTGGGATTGCAGCGCCAGCTCACGCACCAGGGCCGTGATGGACTCTGTCGCCTGCAGTTTTTGCACCGCGTCAAACCAAATCTGGCCTTCTTCGGTGGCGGTAAAACTGGCTGGCACACGGGCCGCTGCCGCGATGTCGTAGCGCGTGCTGCGCTCGGTGGCTGGCTCAGGCTGTTGCCGCACCGGCAAAGCCACCCATTGAGGCAGGGGCGCTGACGGCTGGGCCTCTGTTGGAACCGCTGCCGGGTTGTGCGCGGGGGCGCTTGGCGTCCTGCGCGTTTCGAGGGTTTCGAGGGTTTCGAGGGTTTCGAGGGTTGCGGGAGGATGGGTCGCCGGTGCGGCGGCCGGGGTGGCCTGAGGGCTCACCACGGGGGGGGCCTCGGGCTCAGAATTCAGGTTTTTTTTTTCAGCGGGCGGCAGGTTTTGAACTGGCGTTTTGAACGCCATCAAACGCAGCAAGACCATGGTCAGCGCGGAATGCTCGTCAGGGGCCAGACCCAGTTCGGCTCGACCATGCAGGCACAGGCTGTAAAGCAACTGGGTTTCATCGACCGGCATCAGCAACGCCAAACGCTGTGTTTCAGCAGCTTCCGGGTCGCTTTCATCGCGTTCGCTGCCCTGCGCTGCGCTGCCGCCAGAGCGGTTCAGCGTCTGATACACCGCCATGCGCTGCAACACCTCGGTCATGTCTTCCAGGGTCGAAGCGGGTGAAAAACCATGCAGGCGCAAAGTGTCCAATGTGGCCAAGAGGCGCGGGCCATCGCCCCGGGCCAAGGCGTCGATGAGCTGAAACACATGGCTGCGGTCCACGCTGCCCAACATTTGACGTACGGCCGTTTCTTGCAACTCGCCACTGCCGAACGCAATGGCCTGGTCGGTCAGCGACAAGGCGTCGCGCATGGAGCCGCGGGCGGCTCGTGCCAACAAACGCAGCGCCCCGACTTCGGCAGGCACGGCCTCGGCTTGCAACACATGGCCCAGGTGCGACAACACGGTTTCAGGGGCCATCGGGCGCAGGTTGAATTGCAAACAACGCGACAAGACGGTGACCGGCACTTTTTGCGGATCGGTCGTGGCCAGCACAAACTTCAGGTATTCGGGCGGCTCTTCCAGGGTTTTGAGCATGGCATTGAAGGCATGCCCCGTGAGCATGTGCACCTCGTCGATCATGAAGACCTTGAAGCGGCCTTGCACGGGCTTGTAAACCGCCTGCTCCAACAGCGCCTGAACTTCATCCACGCTGCGGTTGGAGGCCGCATCGAGTTCGGTGTAGTCCACAAAACGCCCGCTGTCGATGTCGGTGCAGGCCTGACAAACCCCACACGGCTCGTCGGTGATGCCGCCCTGGCCATCCACGCCCATGCAGTTGAGCGATTTGGCCAGAATCCGCGAGACCGTGGTCTTGCCCACGCCCCGGGTGCCGGTGAACAAATAAGCATGGTGCAGCCGTTGCGTTTGCAAGGCGTTGGTGAGTGCTTTGACGACATGCTCCTGCCCCACCATTTCGGCAAATTTTCGGGGACGGTATTTACGGGCGAGCACAAGGTAGGACATGGGGTGACATTCTAGGCCTTGACCTGGCCTACAATGGGAAGCTGACGGGCCTCCCCGCATGGCAAAGCAGCCAACCGGGTCAGGTGGGGAACCAAGCAGCCCTAACTGTGGCGTCAGTGCCGGGGTCAGGCTCGTCAACCTTCCATTTCCAGCCGCAAGTAGCGCAGGGCCTCCTGCGCAGCGGCCTTGCCGGTCGCCAGGCAGGCGGTCAGCAAATAGCCGCCGGTGGGCGCTTCCCAATCCAGCATCTCGCCAGCGGCAAACACCCCCGGCAGGGCAGGCAGCATGAAGCCGGGGGCGGTCAAGGCCACCCCACCCGCGCTGCTGATGGCCTCGTCAATCGGTCGGGTCGCGCTCAAGGTGATGGGCAGGGCTTTGATGGCGGGGACCAGGCGCAACGGGTCGTTCACACCCTCACGGCCCAAATGCTCCACCAACAGCGCCAACTTGATGCCTTCCAGCCCCAAACGGCTTTTGAGGTGATTGGCCAAGGAACGAGCGCCGCGTGGATGCTGTACCTCTTTTTGCACCCGCTCCAACGAGTGGTCGGGCAGCAAATCGAGCTCGAACACGGCTTGCCCGGTTTGCTCAATGGCGTCGCGCAGACGGGCCGAAACGGCATAAATCAAGCTGCCTTCCACCCCATGGGCCGTGGCCACAAATTCGCCCCGACACTGAAAGTCGCCAAAGCGCAGGGCCACTGATTTGAGCGGCTGTCCCGCAAAGCGCTCGGCAAAATAAGGCGACCAGCCGCCTTGCACCTCAAACCCGCAGTTGGAAGGCCGCAAGGGGTTGAGCGCCACGCCCCGGGCCTGCAACCAGGGCCACCAAGCCCCGTCTGAACCCAGCCGTGCCCAACTGGCCCCACCCAAGGCCAAAACCACCGCATCGGCCAGGTGCTGCACCTCCCCTTGAGGCGTTTGGAATGTCAGTTGCCAAGCCTGTGAACCAGACCCAGCGGCGCCCTGCACGGCTTCACAGCCGCCCGACCAATGGTGTCGCATGTGAAACACCACCCCGGCGGCACGCAGACGCTGGAGCCAGGCCCGCAACAAGGGCGCCGCCTTCATGTCGCTGGGGAAGACCCGGCCCGAAGTGCCGACAAAGGTGGCAATGCCCAAAGACTCAGCCCAAGCGCGCACGGCGGGGCCGTCGAACGCACGCAAGGCGTTTTCCAATTGGGCCGGCAACTTGGAGGCGTCAGCGGGGCTGGGCGTTGCAGTGGTGAAGCGCCCCAAAAAAGGGGCCAGCGGTTCGCTGTGGGTCAGGTTCAGGCCGCCCTTTCCAGCCAACAAAAATTTGCGCCCCACCGAGGGCATGGCGTCAAACACGGTCACAGGGTGTCCCGCTTGGGCGAGCACATCGGCGGCCATCAGGCCCGCTGGGCCCGCGCCGATGACCACCACCTTGGATCGGTCAGGATTTGTCACATTCATCCGAAGGGCTCTTTCTGGGGGCTTGGTTTCTGTCAAAATGGCACCACTGTATCTTTAGCCCATTCAACAGAACGCTTCCTCAGGAAAAAATCATGGCCAACGACTTGATCAAACACATTTCAGATGCTTCTTTTGAAGCCGACGTGCTGCAATCGACCACCCCCGTCCTGGTGGACTACTGGGCCGAATGGTGCGGCCCCTGCAAAATGATCGCCCCGATTCTGGACGAAGTGGCCACCCACTACGCCGGCAAACTGCAAATCGCCAAAATGAATGTGGACGAAAACCGCGACATTCCCGGTAAATTTGGCATTCGCGGTATTCCCACTTTGATGATTTTCAAAAATGGTGCCCTGGCCGCCACCAAAGTCGGCGCCCTGAACAAAGCCGCACTGACCAGCTTCATCGACCAAAACCTGGCTTAAAGCAGCGAGCGGCTCGTTTCACTTCACAGCGACGAGCCGTTAAAACGCACTCCTCATGGCGACGAATTTCCTGTCATAATCCGGCGTCGACACGAATCAACCCTGTTCTTTGTTTGACACCAAGCCCCAATGGCTTGCCCGAACCGCTCACACAGCATTGGGCCCCTTCCCCAGGTTTCCCCTTTTTTAAAATTCCCGCAAGGGTTTTTGTCCCACAGGACTTCTCCATGCATTTGAACGAACTCAAAGCCCTGCACGTTTCCGAAGTGCTCAAACAAGCCGAAGAGCTGGAAATCGAAAACACCGGCCGCATGCGCAAACAGGAATTGATGTTTGCCATCATCAAAAAACGCGCCAAAGCGGGCGAACAGGTGTTTGCCGATGGCGTCTTGGAAATCTTGCCCGATGGCTTTGGCTTCTTGCGCAGCCCCGACACCAGCTACACCGCCAGCACCGACGACATCTACATCTCGCCCAGCCAGGTGCGTCGCTTCAATCTGCACACCGGCGACATGATTGAGGGCGAAGTGCGCACACCCAAAGACGGTGAGCGCTACTTTGCCTTGACCAAGCTCGACTCTGTGAATGGCGGCCCCGCCGAGCAAAACAAGCACAAGGTCATGTTTGAAAACCTGACGCCCCTGTTCCCCAAAGAGCAAATGCGGTTGGAGCGCGACATCAAGGGCGAGGAAAACATCACCGGCCGCATCATCGACATCATCGCGCCCATTGGCCGTGGCCAACGCGCCCTGATCGTGGCCCCGCCCAAGAGCGGCAAGACCGTGATGATGCAGCACATTGCCCACGCCATCACCGCCAACAACCCCGATGTGCATTTGATGGTGCTGCTGGTCGACGAGCGCCCCGAAGAAGTGACGGAAATGCAGCGCTCGGTCAAAGGCGAAATCATTGCCTCCACCTTCGATGAGCCCGCCGCCCGCCATGTGCACGTGGCCGAAATGGTGATCGAGCGGGCCAAGCGCCTGGTCGAGCTGAAAAAAGACGTGGTCATTTTGCTGGACTCCATCACCCGTCTGGCCCGCGCTTACAACAACGTCGTGCCTTCATCGGGCAAGGTCTTGTCGGGCGGCGTGGACGCCAATGCCCTGCAACGCCCCAAACGCTTTTTTGGCGCGGCCCGCAATGTGGAAGAAGGCGGCTCGCTGACCATCATCGCCACCGCCCTGGTCGACACCGGCAGCCGCATGGACGAAGTGATCTTTGAAGAATTCAAGGGCACCGGCAACTGCGAAATTCACCTGAACCGCCGCCTCTACGAAAAACGCGTGTTCCCCGCCATCGAACTCAACAAGAGCGGCACCCGCAAGGAAGAAATGCTGCTGCAGCCCGAAGTGCTGCAAAAAACCCGAATCCTGCGCCAGTTCATGTACAACATGGACGAAATCGAATCCATGGAATTGATGATCAAAAACATGAAGGCCACCAAGACCAATGTGGATTTCTTCGACATGATGCGCCGCGGCGGCTAAAAAATGCGATAATAGAGGGCTTTAGCGGAAAGTGTTGTGCAGTGGGTGTGCAGTGGCTACCGCAGGGAATTTACAAGGAAGTACGACCATGGCCAAAGAAGGCATCCACCCCAACTACCGCGAAGTTTTGTTCGTTGACTTGTCCAACGGCTTCAAATTCGTCACCCGTTCTTGCGTCAACACCAAGGAAATGGGCACCACCGATGACGGTCGCGAACTGCCCCTGTACAAGCTGGACACCTCCAGCGAATCGCATCCCTTTTACACGGGCACCCAGAAATCCGTGGACAATATGGGCGGCCGCGTGGAGAAATTCCGCAACCGTTTTGGCAAGACCACCACGATTGCAAAATAATTGTCGTCCCGCCTGAGCCGCCGGTTTCGGAGGCTCTTTTGGCGAACTCCAGGCAGCTCGTTGACCGTGCTGCCTTTTTTTATTTTTAAACCCCCAGCGTGACCCCCCCCTCACCCGCCCTTGTCCCTCAATCTGCTGTGCGCCGTCTGCCCCGCAGCGCCTTGCTGCTGCTGTGCACGGCCTATGTGCTGGCGGGGTTCGTGGGTCGAGACCCTTGGAAAAACGCCGACATCGCCGCCTTGGGCTACATGCTGGAGCTGGCGCGGGGACTGACCGATTGGTGGCACCCGCTCTTGGGTGGCCTGCCGACTGAAGGCGATGGGGTGTTGAGCTATTGGCTTGGCGCTTGGGCAATCCGCTGGGGATCGCTTGGTCTGCCCATCGACCTGGCCGCGCGTCTGCCCTTCATCGCCATGCTGCCCGCCACGCTGTGGCTGACTTGGCTGGCGGTGGTTCAGCTGGCCGGCCAAACCCAAGCCCAACCCGTGGCCTTTGCCTTTGGCGGCGAAGCCAATCCCAAAGACTATGCCCGCACCCTGGCCGATGGCGCCTTGCTGGCCCTGTTGGCTTGCCTGGGCCTGGCCCAACTGAGCCATGAAACCACGGCTTATCTGAGCCAACTGTGCGCCACGGCTGGCTTGTTTTATACAGCCTCGGCGCTGGCGGGACAGGCCGCTGCCTGGCCCCAACGCCTGGCCCAATTGGTGGGTTTCAAATTGGC